>JBKBNR010000070.1:4422-10333 GCA_046295315.1 Hyphomicrobiaceae bacterium | reverse complement strand
GAGGATTCCTTCATAGACGGGCTGCGTAGCCTGCACAGGCGAACCGTCTTTCGCAAAGAAGACAGCGGGCTGATCAGCCCCGCGCATTTCGATGCCAACATGTCTGATGTGACCGCGCGCGGCCTGGCGAACGTGCGGCACGTGCGGGGTGTATGGCTCGACAATGACGGCGGCGTAGTCGCCGACGTCCCAGGCCTTGAACTTGCCGAAGGGCACACGCGTCGTCAGCTTGCGCACGTCCTCCGGCACCCCGAGATTGCGCTCCACGCTCCAGTCGGCCCAGCCGTGGTAGCCGCCGCAGATCAGGACTCGGTCTCGTCCGGTGAAGGCCCGAGCGGCGCGACTGGCCGCTGTCGTGACATCGGTGCCGGTTTTGCCGAAGCGGACCGCTTCCGCGCACGGGATGAGACGGCAGAGCGTTTCGGCGAGCTGCGCTTCGAGTTCGGTCGCGAGCGAGAGAGATACCCCGGAACAAAGCTGCCGTCGGATCGCTGCATCCACATCAGGGTCTCTAGCGCCAAGGATCGTTGGGAGCAGAGCGGACACAAGGTCCACATATTCGTTGCCGTCGATATCCCAAGCGAGCGCGCCTTGGCCGTGGCTGTCCAGAGCGCGCGGTCCACGGCGACCGTGACGCGATTTCAGCGATCCCACGTCTCTCGTACGGAGCATGCTCGCTCGCAGCCCGGCTGATCGACGCGCGCTCGCGCCGACCATCCTCGGCAACTTCGACGCCGCCACCCTCGACTTGCCGCTCGCCGTCGCGTCGAGAGCGCACGCCGCGAAAGCGCGACCAATCGGTCCGATGGACCGGTCGTCCTTTCGGCGAGAGCAGTCTCTCGGCCAGCGAAATACCCCCGTGCGGGGTCTCGGTGTTGCGACCACACCGGGTCTGCCTTCTCCGCACAACGCAGCACCGACGCAGGCGGAACGTCCTACCGGATCGCCGAACAGCAGGTGAATTGAGCGGTTGTGGTTCTGGCCGAGGCGGGGTCTCGAACTCGCCTCATCCACGGCACCTCGGGCGGCGAGCAGCCTTGGCAGCCCGGCGAACTTTGGCGGCCACGGGCCGCCTCACCGCGGTTCTCGGGGCGCCGGTCTCGTGTGCTTGTCCGGCAGGCCGAGCCCGGCCGCCGTCGGCGCCGAGATCGCGGCGGCGGTCGAGCCGAATGCACGGTTCGATACTCGGGCGGCGAACGGTGAATTTCGACCGAACGCGGGTGCAATTTCGAGGCCCATCAGGGTTGTCGCCGGCCGATGTCGAATGAAGCGCGACACGACGCCGGTTGCCGCCGGCCTCATCGCGTCAATCGAAACCCAGCAAAGACGCGATTTCGATCACGGGCGGCTCATCCTCGCCGACAACGTCGGAGCTCTCTCGGGCCTGGCGATGCAAATCATCGAGCGTGAAATCCATGCGATCGCCGATCGTGCGGACAGTCTGATTGCGCAAGCGCTGCTGCGCTTCGTACCAAACCCGCTTGAGTTTGCCGTCGGGACACGTGCTCAGTTCCTCGGTGGACGAGGCGCCCCACCGAAGCTCGACGCAATGGTGAGGATCGAACGACATCAGGAACAGCCGTTCCTTGATCTCAGCGAACGTCAGTGTGCGCTGCGATCCATCGGTGCGAGTGTAGGTTATGTTGCACGCTGCGGCCTCTTGCTCGTAGGCCTGCTTGAGATCCGCGCGCAGGCTGGCCCCCTCGTAACGGATGAACCGGCTCTGGCCAGCGCTCATCGTTATGAATCGCTCGATATCCTCGCGCAAATTGACGAAGAGCACCTTGAGCTGGGCGTCGCGTGAGGGCGTCGCGTAGGTCTCCCAGTCACCCTGTGTGATGTAGATGTTCGACGGCAGCCGTGGCGGCTGCGGGCGCCGGGGCATACCGGCAAGGACCGCCGCATCGACGGCGGCGACGCGCTGGTGCAGTTCGCGGCACAGTGTGCGGACCCGGTTGCGAACCTCGAGAATCGGATCGAACCGATAGCCATGCGCCGCCAACCGCAGCCGCACGTAGCTGTAGTAGTCCAACTTTTCGCCGTCGAGTTCGAAGCGAGCCTCGCGCCAGTCGCGCGGGCGCGGACTGGCGGTCCCGTAATACTGGGCGTCCGACCAGTCGGGCAGTTGCTCGTCCCGCGCGAGAACCAACAGACCGCCGTAGAGCCTGCCCTGTTTGTCCTTGCGCGCGCCGATCAGGGTCTGCGGCCTCCAGCGCAGGAAACCGCCGCCAGTATCCGGCCCGGAGCGCTCTATGTCGCTGCCGAAGACGCTGCGGGTGAGGGAATTGTCGGGGTGGGCGTCGATGTAGTGGATCACGCCGTCGTCGTCGACGTTGGAGACGATCCCCACATGGCCGAGTGCGTCGAAGATGACGGTGCCGGCCCTGATGCCGGCGCGGGTTACATCGACCGGGTAGTGATCGGCCAGCATGTGGCCATTATGGTCGACCGGCACCCGGAAGTGCGATGTCGAGACACGGATCACCTCGTTCATGACCACCCGAGGGTCAGGCCCCGGCGGCACGAGGTGATACCGCCCGACGACCCGGAAAGCCTGTAAGACCGACCTGCCGGGTCCGATCTTGGCATGCGGGGCGAGCGCCGCCGAGAACGAGAATGGCAGGCCGTTCATCCAGGCAAAATAAGCGCGCAGCACGAACGGCAGGTCCGCGCAATCAGCATAGAATTGCATGCCGGGAGGGTTGCGGCCATGATAGTCCGGGTTCGATTCCGGCGACGTCAGGCATTCATGGGTCGTCTTGCACGTGCTGTCGGCAATCCGGCGGATGAAGGCGCCATAGGCATCCTCGTCGGCGCTGGTCCATTTCGACTTCGTAATCTTCCACTGCCAGCGCCCACCAGCGGCGGGGGCGACGTGATTCCCGATCAGACTTTTGGGTTTCGTCGACGCGGCAGCGGCGGCTTCGTCGCCGGCGAGCATACCGCCAGTCGCAGACCCGGCCGTCGTGCCTAGCGGCTTGCGACGGCCATTGCCGTCGGGGTCATTTTTTCCGAACACGTTGCTGATCCACTCGCCGTCCGAGGCCAGCGCCGCTCCTCCCTCTCGAACGACGACCAGCATCGCGACCAGAACCGCGACGACCACCCAACGACTGGACATACGCCAACTCCCACTACGCCCGGCTATTTTTCAGTCGCCCTGCGGCTTGCGCAAGAGGGCGGCAGGGCCCGCCGCCGTTCTCGATTGCTTCGCTACCGCGATGTGTCCAACTGGCAACAAGCATTCACCGTTGGTAGCGATGCTTCTTGACCCGTCGGTGACAGCCCAATAGTCGAGCACGAGTGCATCAGCGACGACGAGGCCGTCATGGGATGGTCGTCGTCCGACATGCCCGCGCGACGCCGGCATGGACGAGCCATGGGCGGCATGGCGTACGCTTGGCACCGGGAACTATGGCGATGCAAGAGCACGAGCCTCACATTCGAGGCCACGAGGCGCTCAGCGAGCGGTGGCCCGAAGCCTCGGCGGCAGGGGAAGCCGAAACCGTCCGCTCGGGCAGCACCATGCACGCGGCACCGCGGCAACTGCTCGTTGGCGACCGGCCAGCGGAGCGGCGGCCGACGCGCCAACGGCTGGAGCGGCTGTTCGAACACCTCGCGCAGCACCACGGCGCGGCGCCGGCCGTCCTGGCCGACGGTGGGAAAACCTGGAGCTACGCCGAACTCGAAGGCGAAGCCAACCGGCTGGCCAGGCTGCTCATCGAGCGCGGGGTGCGGCGCGGCGACCGGATCGGGCTGCTGCTCAACCGCTCCGCTGAAACCTACATCGCGATGCTCGCGGTGCTCAAGGCAGAGGCTGCCTATGTCCCGCTGGCGGCCGCCTTCCCCGAGCAGCGTATTCAATTCATTGCCGAGGATGCCGCGCTCCGCCTCGTGATCTCGGTGGCACCGTACCGCGATAAGCTGGAGCGGGTGGCGGCGCCATTCCTGCTGCTCGACGACGACGGCACACGCCGCGAGATCGCAGAAAAATCGGCCGCTTCGTTCGGCGATCGGGACGAGGCAGACGGCGGCGCGGCCGCCGACGACGCGTGCTATATTCTGTATACATCTGGAACGACCGGCAAACCGAAAGGTGTCGTCGTCGCGCACCGCAGCATCTCCAATTTCGTGCAGGTCGCGGCGGCGAGCTATGGATATCGGCCGGGCGACCGCGTCTACCAGGGCATGACGATCGCCTTCGACTTCTCGGTCGAGGAGATCTGGGTGCCGTTCGCGGGCGGCGCCACCGTCGTACCGGCACCGGGCGAGCAGGCCCTCATCGGCGAGGAATTGGCCGATTTCCTGCGCCAACATGCCATCACTTGCCTGGCGTGCAGTCCGACCCTGCTGTCCTCGATCGAGAGCGACGTGCCGAGCCTGCGCCTGATCCTGGTCGGCGGCGAGGCGTGCTCGCACAACCTGGTCGTGCGCTGGTCGCGACCGGGGCTCACCATCCTCAACACCTATGGGCCGACCGAGGCCACCGTCACGGCGACCATGGGTGTGCTGGAGCCCGACAAGCCGGTGACCATCGGGCGGCCACTGCCGAGTTACTCGATCGCCATCCTCGATCCAGAGCGCCCCGCCTTGGCCGCTCCCGGCGAACTCGGCGAGATCGGGATCGCCGGAATCGGTGTCGCCGTCGGCTATCTGAACCTGCCGGAGCTGACGGCCCAGAAGTTCATTCCCGACTTCCTCGACCTGCCGGACAACCCGTCGCGGCGGATCTACCGGACCGGCGACCTCGGCCGCGTGAATGCGGACGGAGAGATCGAATACCACGGCCGCGTCGACACCCAGGTGAAGATTCGTGGCAACCGCATCGAGCTCGGCGAGATCGAAGCAGCGCTGCTGGAGCAGCCGGCGATTTCACAGGCCGTAGTGACGACCTGGCAGCCCGATCCTGAGCGAGTGGAACTCGTCGCGTATTACGCGCTGAGAACGAACGCGCCGCCGCTGTCGCGGAGCGAACTTGCCAACGCACTGCGCCAGCGTTTGCCGGACTTCATGGTGCCGGCCTACTTCGAGGAGCTCGCCGTCCTGCCGATGACGGTCTCCGACAAGGTCGACTTGCGCAGCCTGCCACCGCCTTCGGCTGAAATCCTCACTCGTGACGTTCCGATGGTCGAAGCGCGCGATGAAGCGGAGCGTTTCGTCGCCGACGCCGTGTGCCGCGTGTTGAAACGGGACGCCGTCTCCGTCGAGGCCCACTTCTTCGACGACCTCGGCGCCAACTCGTTGCTGATGGCGCGACTGTGTGCGCGCCTGCGCACCCGGCCCGGCTGGGGCACCGCGTCGATGCGCGACATTTACCTCAATCCCACCGTCGCGCGCGTTGCAGCCCACCTGCAGCGCCAGACCGGCAATGCGGCCTCCCTCGTCGAAAGCCGCCCCGTGCATCGCGCCTCGGCCTTCTCCTATTGGGCCTGCGGCACCGCGCAACTGGTGTTCTACGCGGTGTACAGTTTCTGCCTGTTGTGGAGCTTCGATCACGGCGTCGACTGGGTCAACGAGAAGCTCGATGAGCCGCTCCACCTCTACCTCCGGAGTTCGATGCTCGCGATCGCCTACTTCTTCGGCTGGACGGCCCTTTCGGTCGCCGGAAAGTGGCTGCTGATCGGCCGCTGGAAGGCGGAGACCTTTCCGCTCTGGGGTTGGCGGTATTTCCGCTTCTGGGTGGTGATGACGCTGATCCGCAGCGCCCCCGTCACCATTTTCAAGGGCAGCCCGCTCTACAGTCTTTACCTCATACTTCTCGGTGCGAAGCTCGGCCACAACACCGTGATCGAGAGTCGCTCGGTTCCGGTCTGCACGGATCTGATCTCGATCGGCGACAACACGATTCTGCGCAAGGATTCGACCGTGCTCGGCTACCGCGCCGAAGCGGGCCTGATCCACACCGGCCCCG
>JBKBNR010000070.1:0-4407 GCA_046295315.1 Hyphomicrobiaceae bacterium | reverse complement strand
TGAGGCGAGTGTGCTCGACCTGCACACCAGCATGGGTGACCGGTCCCAGCTCGGCCATGCCTCGTCCCTGCAATCCGGCCAGTCGATTCCGGCCGGAGAGCGCTGGCATGGCTCGCCGGCGGAGCCGACTTCCGCCGACTACTGCAAGGTCGAAAACCTGCCCGCCACCTGGATGCGGCGCGCCGTCTACGAAGCCATCCAGGTCATCGGGCTACTGACCGTCGTCGTGCCGCTGCCGTTCCTCCTGCTCAGCTATTGGCAATGGACGAGCGACGATCTCGAAGAGACGAGCGGACTGCTGCTCAAGTCGTCGGCGATCATGATGTTCGGCGGCCTGCTGGCGATGCTGCTGGCGGCCGTGCTGGTGCCACGCCTGCTCCGCCCCTTCCTGAGAGAAGGGCGAACCGCCTCGATCTATGGCATCACCTATTGGCTGCAGACGCTCGTAGCGCGGGCCAGCAACAACCGCCTGCTCAATCTCGTATTCGGCGACAGTTCGGCTGCTGTGCACTACATGCGGGCCATCGGCTGGAACCTCAACACCGTGCACCAGACAGGTTCCAACTTCGGCACCAACCAGCAGCACGACAACCCGCTTCTGTGCGATATCGGCAGCGGCACGATGGTGTCGGACGGCCTGTCGATGATCAACATGCACAAGTCCGCCACGTCCTTCCGTCTCGAGCGCACGAAGGTCGGCGAACGCAGCTTTCTCGGCAACAACATCCACTTTCCTCCCGATGCGCGTGTCGGCGCCAACTGTCTGCTCGGCACCAAAGTCATGGTCCCGATCGAAGGACCGATGCGCGAGAACGTCGGCTTGCTCGGCTCGCCGGCTTTCGAAATTCCGCGCATGGTGCAGCGTGACAAAGCCTTGTTGAGTGAAGTGTCGCCGGTCGAGCAGCGCCGGCGTGTGTCGCGCAAGAACATCCACAACGCGGTCACGGTGGTCCTCTTCCTCGCCAGCCATTGGCTCGTGCTGTACATGAGCCTGTTCTTCTGGGACCGCGCTCTCAACTACTATGACGAATGGGGCGCGTTGGGACTGCAGGCGGCCATGCTGCTGATGATTCTCGTTTCCGTGCTCTATTACGCCTTCGTCGAGCGGGCCAGTTTGGGGTTCCGTCGCCTCGAGCCGACGCAAGCCACCATCTACGATCCCTACTTCTGGTCCCACGAGCGGCATTGGAAGCTCTCGGACACTCCGATCATGTCGATCCTCGTGGGCACGCCCTTCCGGCCGATGATCCTGCGCCTGCTCAACGTGAAAGTCGGCCGGCGCGTGTTCGATGGCGGCAGCATCATCACCGAGCGTTCGCTGCTCGAGATCGGCGACGACGCCGTGCTCAACGAGGGGTGCGTTCTGCAACCGCATTCGCTCGAGGAGGGCGCCTTCAAATCGGACTGGATCAAAATCGGCAAGGGTGCCACGCTCGGTCCAGCGGCGTTCATCCACTATGGCGTGACCGTCGGTGACGGTGCGACGGTCGACACGGATTCCTTCGTCATGAAGGGCGAACTGATCGAGGCGCAAACGGCTTGGCGGGGCAACCCCGCCAAGCTGCACCGGGTGCTGGTGCCGGCATCGAGCGACGCCGCCATGCCGACAGCACCGAAGGGAGCAACTCGGTGATGGCGCGCCAGCGGACGACGACAACCCGCGGACGAGACGAGCCCGCCGTCGCGGTACGGCTCGAGCCGGTGGCGCCCGGCAATCGGTCGGCGGTGCTGGCGCTCGAACTCGCCGCGGACCAGCAGGATCAGCTGGACAGCAATGCGGAGTCCCTCGCCGAAGCGCGATACGACCGCGATGCCCGTCCGCGGGCCGTCGTCGCCGGCGACCGCGTCGTCGGCTTCCTCATGTACGACGCCAGTGAGAACGGCGAGGCGCTGCTCTACCGTTTCATGATCGACCGGCGGCATCAGGGCCAAGGCTACGGACGCGCCGCCCTCGAGGCGCTCGTCCGCGAAGTCGCGGCGCTCGGGCATGTGCGCGCCATCGTGGTGTCTTACATGCCTGACAACGAGCCGGCGCGTCGCTTCTATCGCGGCTTCGGGTTCGTGGAGGACGGTGAGGACGAGGACGGCGAAGTCATGGCACGGCTGACGCTGGCGGCCGGAGCGCCAGCGAAATGATCGCGGGGCAGTCCGCACGCCCCTCAGACCCGCTGGAAGCATCGCTTCTTGCAGCCATGGCGGCCATCGCACCACCCGATCTCAGAATTGGGTGCAGGCTCATCAGCGCCGGCGACGAGGCCTACCTTCTGCCGGACGAACTGCGTGCGGTCACGACGTGCGACCCGGTGGCGCGACGCGCCAGCGGGGCCGCCCGTCACGTTGCCCATGAGCTATTGGCCGGTCTCGGCCATGCCGGGGCTCCCATCGGACGGGAATCTTCAGGCCAACCGGTGTGGCCAGAGGGGATCGTCGGATCGCTCGCCCACGACGACCTGGTGGCGGTGGCCGTCGTCGCATCGCGGACGGCAGTTGCCTCGGTCGGCATCGACGTCGAAGCTGCCGAACCTCTCCCGAGCGAGTTGTCGACGCTTGTCGTGACGGACGAAGACGTGCCCGGACCTGTGCACCGCGACCTCGCTGGACGACTTGTCTTTGCCGCCAAGGAGGCGTGCTACAAGGCTGCTTATCCGCTCGACGGTGTGTTTCTCGACCATGACGACATTGCTGTCGATCTGGCAGAGTCACGCGCTCGCACGCGAACGGGTATCGGGGCGCAGTTGTTCTGGTGCACAGCCCCGCGCGTCGTCGTGTTGGCGATCGTCCGGATCGACAGGGCCTGATTCGCTCGCTTCTCCCGCTGACGTCCCAGCACGTGGTGTCGGAGGCGGGCTGCAAAGACAGTCCGCTGCGATGGAGGATCACTTTCCGCCACCGCGCCGCTGGCAGCCGGAGGGACGACGCGGGCTCATGCTGGCCGCAGGCACTCGGCCGTCAGGTCGCTGACCGACATGCAGCCGGTGAGCGCCATCGCGATCTCGAATTCGTCGCGCAACAGCCGCAGGACGTGCGCCACGCCGAGTGCACCCGCGACGGCAAGGCCATGCATGACCGGACGGCCGATGAGGACGGCACGCGCGCCGAGAGCCAGACATTTGAGAACATCGGTGCCGCGCCGAATACCGCCATCGACGAGTATCGGCACGCGGCCCGCAACCGCATCGCGAACCGCCGGCAGCATCTCGACGGAGGCGGGCAGGGTATCGAGTGTCCGGCCACCATGGTTCGAGACGATGATCGCCGCGGCACCGGTCTCGACAGCGGTCACCGCATCGACAGGTGACAGAACGCCCTTGAGGGCCACCGGCAGCCGCGTCTCACCCACCAGCCATTCGACGTCTTGCCAGGCCGGTGCCGTCTTCAGGAATGCGCGGAACACGGTGCTGAGTGAGGATGGCGCCTCTTCTTGTGTCTCCGTGGCGTCGGCGATGTTCAGATTCACGGGGCGAACGTGGGGCGGCAAGCGAAACCCGTTTCGCTCCTCGTGATTGCGGACACCGCTCAGCGTCGCGTCGACCGTCATCACGTTCGCCGTGTATCCGGCCTCCTCCGCCGCCCTGACAAGACGCAGTGTCGCCGCGCGGCTCGGCTGCATGTACAGTTGAAACCAGCGGCAGGCGGAACCTTCGACGCCGATCGCGTCCCGCATCGGTGTCGTCGACAGGGTGCTGAGGATCATCAGCGTGTCCTGGGCTGCCGCGGCCAGCGCGGTCGCGAGTTCACCATCCGGATGCACCAGCTTCTGATAGGCCAGTGGCGCGATCATGATCGGGTGAGCGAGTGTCTCACCGAGGACGGTGAGCGCGGTCGAAGGTTGATCCGAGCGACGCAGAACGCGTGGCACTATGGCGAGCTTGGCGAAGGCTTCACTATTCCATCGCACGGTGATCTCGTCGCCCGCTCCGCCCGCCACATACGCCCAGTCTCCGGCGGCGAGGTATCCCTCGGCAAGCCGCTCGTAGTCGGCGAGCGAAACGGGTGGCGGATGCGGCAGCGACATATCGACAGGTCTTCAGTTCTTGATGCGAAATTCGATCGGGAGAACGAGGTCGAAGGTATCCCCTGAAACCTCGGCGGGAGGGGGTGGAAGGTTGCCGGCGCGTTCCAGCACTGCAAGCGCGGCGCTGTCGAGAACCTGCGAACCCGACCGCGCGACAACGTCACGGCGCGTGATCCGGCCAAATCGGTCGATCGCGAACGAAATCGTCGCATCGCCTTCGATACGCTTGGCGCGGGCCTCGACCGGGTAGCGTTTGAACTTGCTCAAATGGACGACGACCTGCCTCTGCCAGCGTTCGATGGCCTTGCGCTGGCTCTCGGTGATTCCAATCTGTTGGGCGACGGCGTTCTGCGCCGCGGCGGCGGTGGTTGGTGGCGGCGCCGTCGCTTCCT
>JBKBNR010000069.1:0-10386 GCA_046295315.1 Hyphomicrobiaceae bacterium | reverse complement strand
AGGCCGAGGCGACCCTGGCCGAGGAACGCCGGAAGGCCGAGGCGGCCCTCGCCGCCGAGCGCGCACTTCTCGAAGAAGAACGCGCCAAGTCCGAACAGGCCCTCGCCCAGGCCGAGGCGACCCTGGCCGAGGAACGCCGGAAGGCCGAGGCGGCCCTCGCCGCCGAGCGCGCACTTCTCGAAGAAGAACGCACCAAGGCTGTGGCGGAATTCGAACGCCTCACCGCCGAATTTGCCGCCGAGCGCCAGGACTTCCAGGCGCGGATCGCCGAGGAGCAGCGCTATCTCGCGGTCGAGCGCGCCGAGGCGATCCGCAACATCGAGCATGAACGCTCCGAGGCCCAGCGCCTCGTGGCCCATGAGCAGGCGGTGCTGGCGGCAGAGCGCGCGGAAGCGCTGCGCAATATCGAGCATGAGCGTGCCCGTGCCGACGCCTTGATGGCGAGCACGAGTTGGCGCATCACAGCGCCACTGCGCAAGGCGACAGAAGGCACGCGGCGCGTCAAGCGCGTCACGAAGCGCATCGCCTGGCACGCCGGTAAGGTCGGACTGGGACTGCTGCCGCTGCCGGCATCGACGAAGACGAGCCTGAAAACGGTCATCGCCCGGCGCATCACGGCGCCGCCGCACGCCCCCGTTCAATCTTCGCTGCTCATCGAGCCCTCCATAGGTGCAGTGAGCCCCGCTGCTTTCGAAATTCCCGCGGCTCTCGACCTTGCCGCGGCGACGCCTGCCCCGTCCCCGGCAGCGCCTTCGGAGCCGACAACGCAACCGGCGGCCAGCCGCCCGCCACCCGAGAATGCCGCAGCGCGGTTCAGGCATGCCGATCAGCGGCAGCGGCGTCGCCCCGCGAACGTGCCGGCGCCTCCGGAGGGCGTGCCCGAGGTTTCGATCGTCATCCCGGTCTACAACCAGCTCGACTACACGTTGCAATGTCTCGATTCGGTGGTGCGCTACACTCACGGCATCACCTACGAGACGATCGTCGTCGACGACTGCTCGACAGACCGGACACAGGCAATCCTCTCGGCCGACCCGCGCATCGTCTATCACCGCAACGCCGAGAACCTCGGCTTCATCGGCTCCTGTCATGCCGGCGCCAACCGCGCGCAGGGCCGCTATCTCGTGTTCCTCAACAACGACACCGAAGTGCTGACCAACTGGCTGATCGAGCTCGTCGAAACTCTGGAATATGCACCCGACGCCGGCATCGCCGGCGCGCAGCTCGTTTTCCCCAACGGCATCCTGCAGGAAGCGGGCGGCATCGTCTGGCAGGATGGCTCGGCGTGGAATTACGGCCGCATGAAGGACCCGATGGCGCCAGAGGTGTCCTACCTGCGCGAGGCCGATTACGTGTCGGGCGCCGCGCTCGCCATCAGCAAGGAGCTCTGGCAGCAGTCCGGCGGCTTCGACTTCCACTACAGGCCCGCCTACGGCGAAGATTCCGATCTTTGCTTCCGCGTCCGCTCGCTCGGGCTCAAGGTCTACTATCAGCCGCTGGCCAAGGTCATCCATTACGAGGGCATCAGCTCGGGCACCGATACGTCGCAGGGCGTCAAAGCCTATCAGGTTACCAACGCCAAGAAACTTTACGAGCGCTGGAAAGATGACATGGCACGCCACCGGCCCAATGCCGAGGCGCCGGAGCGCGAGAAAGAACGCGATACGAAGAAGCGGATGCTGGTCATCGACGCCTGCACGCCGGAACCGGACAAGGACGCGGGGTCGATTACCGCGTGGGAAATCATGCGCTCGGCGCAGAGCCTCGGCTACAAGGTGACGTTCATTCCGGAAAGCAACTTCACCTACCTCGGGCGCTACTCCGACGATCTGGCGCGGGTCGGCATCGAGGCCATCCACTACCCGTTCGAGACGACGGTGCAGGGGCATCTCGAAAAGCGCGGCGGCGAGTACGACGCCGTCCTGGTGTTTCGCGGTCCGCTGATGGCCAAATATGCCGAAGTGATACGCCGCCTGGCCCCGCGCGCGCGCCTCATTTTCCATACCAGCGACCTGCACTATCTGCGTGCCGAACGCGAGGCCGAACTCGACGGCACGCGGAGTCTGCGCGCCGAAAGCCTGGCGAAGCAGAAGATGCAGGAACTCGCCGTCATCGACGCCGTCGACTGCACGATCGTCCACTCGACGCACGAATCCGAGGTTCTGGCGCGCGAGAAGGTCAAGTCCGAGGTGGTGGTGTTCCCATGGATCATGGACGTCCACGGCCGCGGCCCCGGCTTCGCCGAGCGCCACGGCATCATGTTCCTCGGCGGCTACCAGCATCCGCCGAACGTCGACGCCGTCGAGTACTTCGCCTCCGCCATCCTGCCGCTGGTCGCCCGCGAATTGCCCGGCGTACCGTTCTACGCCGTCGGCTCGAAACCACCGGAGAAGCTGCGCCAACTCCCCGGCGTCACCGTGTCGGGCTTCGTCGAGGACCTGCGCGATTACGTCGACCGCTGCCGCATCGCGGTGGTACCACTGCGTTATGGTGCCGGCATCAAGGGCAAGCTCGCCACCTCGATGAGCTATGGGCTGCCCTCAGTGACGACCTCCATGGGCGCTGAAGGCATGGAACTTGTCGACGGCCGGGAAGTTGTCATTGCTGACACGCCCGAGGCGTTCGCCGCCGCCGTCGTCAAACTTTATCGCGACGAGGCGATATGGAACGCAATTTCCGATGCCGGCCTCGCCTATGTCGACCGCATGTACTCGCGGGCTGCCGGGCGTCGCATCATCGCCACGGTCTTGGGTGACACAGAATCCGGGGCGGCGTAACTCGCATCGGCGCCCGCATCGAGGATGGTGATCGATGAACTTTCCCACGCCGACACCACTCGGCTGCGCCCTCGCCATGGCCCTGCTGGGGGCGAGCGCGATTGCCGCGGGCATCACGCCGGGACACGCCGACAAGCCGATCTTCGGTGACCCCGACGCCACCAATCCGGCCCGCGCCGAAAGCAAGACCGACGCCGTCGGATCGGCGGTGCTCGAAGCTGTCCGCGCTCATTATCCGCTGCGCTGGTACGAACTCGCCAAAGCCAATCCGCGCCCGAGCGAACTGTTCATGCCGCCGAAGTCCGCCGGCAAGCTGCCGGGCTATCTGTCGATGGGCGATTCGATTTCTCTCTGCTATTTGCCCCACGTTCGCGAGAAGCTGGCAGACCGGTATGCCATCCACCGCATTCCGCACAACGGCGCCGGCACCGCGTTCGGAAAGGACAACATCGATGCCTATCTCGAGGCTGGTCCCTTCAGCCTGATCACGTTCAACTGGGGCCTGCACGACCTGATCCACATCAAGCGGCCGAACGGCGGCGGCGGCGTCGATATCGTCCATCGCACCAACCTCGACGAGTACAAGAAGCGATTGAACGAACTGGTCGCGAAGCTCAAGACGACACGAGCAAAGCTGGTCTGGGTCGCCACGACGCCGGTCAAGGACAGCGCGCGCTACCGCCCCGAGGACGTCGACACGTTCAACGCCGCCGCGGCGGAGGTGATGGCCGCCAACGGCGTCAAGGTGGTCGATCTGGCGACATCCGGTTTCCGCAACGGTCCACTGGATCTCGTCGCCGACGGGCTTCATTTCACGCCTGAAAGCTGCAAGGTTCTCGGCGAGACGCTGGCCGGCGAACTCGGTCATCTCGAGCGCCTCCGTTGACCGGCAGGCTGGCCGCAACCTTTGCGACGGGGTGCCAATGAACCGTTCGCCGGATCGGTCGTGATGCGGCCGCCCTCCCCCCTTCCCGCTGGCGGCTATCGCATCCGCCGCCTGGCCGCGCGCGGCCAGGCGGCCATGCTGGCGGCCGTCCGCCGCGGTGGGCGCTTGGTCATCGACCGGCTGCCGATCGCGCCGCAGGCCCGCTATGCCATCAAGCGGTCGCTGCTCGACGCGATCGGACCGCTGTTCGGCCTCGCGCGGCATGTCCCCAACGCCTACGCGCGCGCCGACCGCTTGAGCCTGTCACTGCCACTCATCGGCGAGCGCTATTTCGAACTCGCCCACGTCGCCATCGGCCCGCCATCGGGTCGCGAGCCGCGCAGCGTCGCCATCGTCACCGAGGCGGCGGCCGGTCCGCTCCTCGACGTGACCCTTGCCTCCATCGAAGCGGCCGAGACGGTCAACCCCGGCCTGCAGCTGGCAGTCGTTCGGCTCGACGCGGCGACAGAGCAATCGGAGGGGCAGCGGGCAGCGGCGAAAAAACCACAATCTCTGGCGATCGCGGCCGTGCGCGACGCAGGTTGCCGCTACGTCATGCTCGTCGACGCGGGCATCGAACTGGCGCCCGGCTGTATCGAAGCGCTGACCAACACGTTCCACCTGCACGAGCGCGTCGGCGCGGCGGCAGCACGCATCATCGACCGGCAGGGCCGCTTGCTGGAGGCCGGACGGCGCTTCGAGGCCGACGGCAGTTCCCGGCCGAACGGGTTCGGCGGCGATGCCGACGCGCCGGATCATACGTTCGCCCGTGAGGTCGACACCGCATCACGCACAGCGCTGTTGCTGCCGACCCCACGGTTTCTCGATCTCGCAACGGAGAGCAGCGACCTCGACACTTGGCTGACCGGCGAGCGCATTACAGCAGCGATTGCACGGCGTGGCTTGCGGACCATCCTGCAACCGCTAGCGAACGTCATTGCGGACCGGGCCGCCGATGCGACGGGTCCGTTTCCAGCGATCAACCGCTGGGACGAAGAAAAGCCGCCAGCGTGCCGTGTTCTGGTCATCGACCAGATGACACCGGAGCCCGATCGCGATGCGGGGTCCATCACCGCGCTCGAAATCATGCGAGCGCTGCGCGACCTTGGCTGCGACGTCGTCTTCGCGGCCGTATCGAACAGTGCGCACAGCCCGCCCTACACCGAAACACTGGCGGCTCTCGGCATCCGGTCCGTACTCTCGCCGTGGGACGTGGATCTGGCGGACCATCTGAAACGGCACGGGCTGTCGTATGCCGCCGTCATGGTCTTTCGCGTGGCGACGGCGGCGAGCCATCTCGAGGTCGTCCGAAGGTATGCACCGCAGGCCCGACTGATCTTCCATCCGAGCGACCTGCACTTTCTGCGCGAGGAGCGCCGCTGCGCGCTCGACGACGCCGCCAGCCGGCGCGAGGCCGAGGACCGCGCTGCCGTCGAGGCGTTGGAACTGGATACGATCCGCGAGGCCGCCGTCACCGTGGTCCACAGCACGTTCGAACGCGATCTGATCCAGACCCGCGTTCCCGGCGCCGAGGTCGAGGTCTTCAGTTGGATTTTCGAGCCGCGGGGCGCCGGCCAGACCTTCGAGTACCGCCGGGACCTCGTTTTTCTGGGCGGCTTCCGTCACCCGCCGAACGTCGACGCGGTCCGCTATTTCGTTCGCGACGTCATGCCGTTGTTGACCGCCGAGTTGCCGGCCATCGTGTTGCACGTCGTCGGCAGCGATGCGCCGCCGGACCTTAAAGCGCTGGCCGGTCCAAACGTCCGTATCCACGGCTTCGTCGAGAACCTGGTTCCGCTATTGTCCACGACGCGCGTTTCCGTCGCACCCATGCGTTACGGCGCTGGCATCAAAGGTAAAATCGTCACCGCGATGGCCTACGGCGTGCCCGTCGTGACGACCGACATCGGCGCCGAGGGCATGGGCCTCGCACGGGGTGAAAACGTGCTTATCGCCAACACCCCCCGCGGCTTCGCCGACGCCGTTCTGCTTGCCTACAACGACCCGGAAGTCTGGCACCGGCTGTCGCGGCAATCGCTCGATTTCGTCGCCCGCGAGTACTCGCGGGGCGGCGGGCGGCGAACCATGGCGACCATCTTGACAAAGGCCGGGGTGTCATTCGGCCATGACGGCGCCACGCCGCCGCGCTCGTCAGCGGCCAAAAGTGTGGCATGAATTCAATCCACGTTCAAAATCTCGGTGACGACGCATTCTCGACGAATTTCGTGGTAACAGAAAAAAGCTGTAGTCGGCCGAAGTAGGGAGCGTCCGCCCCTTCATCATATGCCGCCGCCGTTTGCGGACGCGGTTCGCCTTGCAGCGTTTCGCCGCACGACCGACACACGTCCGACGGTGCGCTCCCGGTAGCGGTCGGTTGCACGACTTTACCCGGGTTCACTCGAGGGTGCGCATGTGAACGGCGTCTGGCGCGAACGTGTGAGCGCGTATACCCGGTTCGCAGCGAGTTTGGGGACACGAGGGTTACGGGAACCCGCAGGGGCACTAGAGGGGGAAGGCATGTCGGCGCCTGCCTGCGCGCCGCCGCCTTGTACGACATGGCCAACAGCGACGCTCACCGCTTACGAGTTGTCAACATCGGCATCATGCTTGTGTTTCTTTCGATCCTGACGGCCGGGTTCGCCGGTGCGACGCTCTTCACCGTCGACAAGACGTTCGAGAATCGACGCCTGGCCGCCTGGCCGAAGCTCTCGGTCGCCAATGCGATGAACGGCAAACTGCTGAGCGTCTATTCGGATGCCGTGCGCGATCGTCACCTGTTCCGGCAACATGCCGTCATCGGCCGGAACTGGGTGCGCATGAACATTTTTGGCGACGGGTCCGCCAAAGGCTTGACCTACGGCGCCGATGGATGGCTGTTCCTGCGCGGCGCCGCCGAAGGCAACTGCAAGCGCAAGTCCAACGCCGAGACACTCGCTCGCGACATCGACCGCTACTTGCAGGCACTTCCCGCCTCGCAGCAGAAGGTCGTCGCGATCTTTCCCGACAAGGAGTGGCTGTACCCCGACAAGGTAAAGCCCGCGCCGACCTGGCTGGCGCAGCCGCTGGCGTCATTGAAGCACCTCGTCGCATCCCCTTCATTTGCGCGAACATCGAACGGACATGCCATCAGCGACGGCGCCGCAGACATCCACGCCTGTTCCTCACGCCGCTACGAGCAAGACATCGACACCGTCGCGCAGCGCATCGGAAACGCTCTACTCGACGTTCGGCCGCTGCTGATCGAACGCAAGGCACAGTCAGCGGAGCCGATCTATTATTCCCAGGATACGCACTGGACGCACGAGACGGCGGGGTGGATGGGCGGCCGCATCGTCGAGCGCCTGCGGCCCGGGCTTTGGCGGCCGGACCGATACATGGTCAGCCCCGGAACTCCGATGGTGATGGATCTGTCGCGCATCGCTGGCCTGCCGCGTGAATTCATCCGCCCCGTCCTGCGTAGCGACAGACCCGGCGTCAAGCAGGTCAAAGCCGACTTCACGCTCCGCTTCTCGCCCCGCCAGCCGGTCCGACAATTTGCCAGCACGTCGGCGTCTGCGAAGTCTCCGCTGATCGAGGGGCGGACAGCCGTGGTCTACGACAGCTTCCTGATCCCGAGCTACAACGTCATCTCGCCCTACTTCGAGAACATCACTTGGCTGTTCTGGGACGACTTCGAGCGGCCCGAGGTGCAGAAGATGATCCGCGACGCCGATCGTGTTGTCTTCGCCTCGATCTACAGGCTGATGCCCGAGCGCGCCGGTCAGATGGCCAAACTCACCGACCTCGGTCGCGCCAAGACGAATTGACCAGCGGAGGTCGGGTGCCCCCGCCCGAGACGGGCGGGGGGCGCCAAAGCTCTCCGCGAACAGGAGTTTGCGTCATCAAGGTGGTCATTCTCGCAGGCGGGCTCGGCACGCGTTTGTCGGAGGAGACCCACCTCAAGCCGAAACCCATGGTCGAGATCGGCGGCAGGCCGATCCTGTGGCACATCATGAAGATGTATGCCGCGCACGGGCTCAACGAGTTTATCGTCTGCTGCGGCTACAAGGGTTACGTCATCAAGGAGTACTTCGCCAATTATTTCCTGCACATGTCGGACGTCACCTTCGACATGACGCGCAACGAAACTCTGATCCACCAGAACAGTGTCGAACCGTGGCGTGTGACTCTGGTCGACACCGGCGACACCTCGCTGACGGGCGGGCGCCTCAGGCGGGTGCGCGGCTACATCGAAAACGACGACGCCATCTGCTTCACTTACGGTGACGGCGTGTCCGATGTCGACATCACCAGGCTCATCGCGTTCCACCGCCAACATGGCAAGCTCGCCACCGTCACCGCCGTCGAACCGCCGGGCCGCTATGGCGCACTCGTGACGGAGGGCGACACGGTCAGAGGCTTCGTCGAAAAGCCGAAGGGCCAGGGCGGGTGGATCAACGGCGGGTTCTTCGTGCTCTCGCCCAAGGTGATCGACTACATCGAGGGCGACCAGTCGAGTTGGGAAGGCGCACCGCTGCAGCAGTTGGCCGAAGATGGGGAACTGCGGGCGTTCCGTCACCACGGTTTCTGGCAACCCATGGATACGCTGCGCGACAAGACTCTGCTGGAGGACTTGTGGCAATCGGGCAGGGCGCCGTGGAAGTCGTGGTAAGCGCGGCAGAGGCACGATTCTGGCGCGGCAAGCGCGTCCTGGTGAGCGGGCATACCGGCTTCAAAGGCGCCTGGCTGACGCTGTGGCTGCGCCAGCGCGGCGCGCTCGTCACCGGTATCGCTTTGGCACCCGAGACGACACCGGCCCTCTTCGATCAGTTGCAGCTCACGGACGACATCGATCATCGTCTGCTCGACATCCGCGACGGGGCCCGGTTGCGCGAGGTGATCGTCGCCTGCCGACCCGACATCGTCTTTCATCTGGCGGCTCAGGCACTGGTGCGTCGCGGCTATCGCGAGCCCGTGGACACCTGGGCAACGAATGTCATGGGCACCGTGCACATTCTCGAAGCATTGCGTACCCTCGAACACCGCTGCGCCGCGGTGCTCGTCACCACCGACAAGGTCTATGAGAACCGCGAGTGGGAGTTCGGCTATCGCGAGACGGACCAGCTCGGCGGCCACGACCCCTACAGCGCCTCGAAGGCCGCCTGCGAAATTGCCGTTTCGAGCTGGCGTCGATCATTCCTCGGTGCCGACCACCCGGTCCGTATCGCCTCCGCCCGCGCCGGCAACGTCATCGGCGGGGGCGACTGGTCAGCCGACCGCATCGTGCCGGACCTGATGCGAGCGCTCTCGGATGGCAAGCCGCTCAGCGTGCGCAATCCAGCCGCGACGCGCCCCTGGCAGCATGTACTGGAACCACTCGACGGTTACATGCGGCTCGCCGAACGGCTTTACGAGGGGGCCGCGGGTTCAGCGATCGAGGACGCCTTCAACTTCGGACCGGAACCCGAGGCCGAGCGCTCGGTGCGCGACCTCGTAACGGCGGCGATGGCACATTGGCCGGGTGCCTCGTGGATCGACGCCTCCGACCCCGATGCTCCCCACGAAGCCGGGCGACTGGCGCTCGACATCGACCGGTCACGCGTCAGGCTCGGCTGGCGTCCGCGGTGGAATTTCGAGCGCACGATCGCGGAAACCGTGACGTGGTATCGAGATTGCCTGCGGGCCGACAACGCAGCCATCCGCGCGCGCACGGTGCAATGCATCGCCGCTTACGAAGCCGCAATCGCAGGGGACGAGTGATGCGCCTCGAGCCCACGCCCATCACCGGCGTCTTCGAGGCCTTTTCGATGCCGCGCGTCGATGAACGCGGCAGCTTCGCTCGGCTGTTCTGCGAAATAGAGCTGGCGCAGGCTCATGCTGGACGGCGCATCGAACAGATCAACCACTCGTTCACGCGCGACGTCGGCGCCATTCGCGGCATGCACTATCAGATCGCGCCGGCCGCTGAGGCAAAATGGGTGCGGTGCCTCTCGGGACGGGTGTTCGATGTCGTGGTCGATCTGCGTCGCGGCTCGCCGACCTTCCTGCGCTGGCACGCGATCGAACTCGATGCGGCACGCATGAACGCGATCTTCATTCCCGAAGGATGCGCGCATGGTTTCCAGGTGCTCGCCTGCGACAGCCACTTGCTCTATCTGCACACGGCAGCGTTCCGCCCGGAACTTCAGCGTGCGGTGCGCTGGAACGATCCACGGCTCAATATCGAATGGCCGCTGCCAGCAACGGTGATTTCGGATAGAGACAGAAACCACCCTGACCTCGAACCGAACTTCCAAGGCCTCGCCCCGTGACGTGCCGCCACTGCTCCGCCGCGCTCAACCAGGTGTTCGTCGACCTCGGGCACCAGCCGCCGTCGAACGCCTACCTTGCCGCCGAGGCGCTGGAGGCGGCGGAGGTGTATGCGCCGCTGAAGACTTACGTCTGTTCAAAATGCTGGCTGGTGCAGATTCCGGCGCATCACCGCGCCGACGAGCTGTTCACCAGCGACTACGCCTACTTCTCTTCCGTCTCCTCGACATGGCTCGACCACGCCCGCCGCTACGTCGCGGAGATGACGGCGCGGTTCGGCCTCGGCGGGCAGAGCTTCGTCGTCGAGGTGGCTTCGAACGATGGCTATCTGCTGCAATATGTGCGTGACGCCGGCGTGCCCTGTCTCGGCATCGAGCCGACGGCCTCGACAGCCGC
>JBKBNR010000068.1:0-10421 GCA_046295315.1 Hyphomicrobiaceae bacterium | reverse complement strand
TCCGAGTCCGATCAGCGCCAGTCGAGCACGCTGGCCTCCATGCAGGCCCGACTCGACGCCCTGAGCACGCAAGCCCGTTCGTATCGCGGCCGGGTTCCCGATCAGTTGCTGCCGGCTTTCGAGCGCATCGAGGATGGCGTTGCCATGCTTGCCGAGCGCATCGCCAGCGTGCGTCACGAGGTGCCGCCGGGGTCTGAGCCGATGGCGACCAAGCCGGTCTCTGCCGCACCTGCGCCTGCGCCGACACCGGCCCCCGCCGCCGAGATGCGCGCCACGATCACGCAGCCGGAGCCGCAGAGAGCCGCCACCATCCCGGACCCGGATATCGTACTCGCCAACGACGAGTACGCCTGGGACCGCGACGCCGCCGACGCGCTCGTGCGCCATTACGAAACCGGCGCTGCCGCCTTCGTCGGCCCGACGCCCGATCCCGAGCGGGTATCGCCTGCCGCGCCGCGCCGCGTGATGCAAGCCGTCGCCACCAAGGCCGCCGGGGACCTGGCCACCGACGTCCATCGCGCCTGGCTGGAGGAGCGCTTCGCCGACATCGCCCGCCGGGTCGAGGAAAGCCTCGGCGCTGTCGATACCGATGCGGCGCTGGACAAGTTCTCCAACCGCTTCGACAAACTGGAGGAGCGCTTCGGCAGCGCGCTCGACGGCATCGCGACGCGAACCGATGTCGAAAGCCTCGGCCTGCTCGAAGCCCACATCGCCGAACTTACCCAGCAGTTCGACGAAGCGCGCTCGCAGCTCGGCCGGCTCGACGGTATCGAGCAAACGCTTGCCGCCGTCGTCGACCGGCTCACCGATCCGCGCTTCGACGACATCCTGGCGCGCGGTGCCGCCGGGACCGAGAACGACCTCGAGCCGCTGATCTCGGCCGCGGTCGAGCAGATCGCCACCCGCCTCAAGGACACCAACGACAGCAACCAGCCCGACTTCGCCAGCCTTGCCGACGCCGCCGCCGAACGTGTCGCGACCCGCTTCGCCGACCTCGGCCAGATGTCGCAGCCCGCCGCCGGCAGCGGCGACGACATGAACGCCGTCCGCCAGTTGCTCGAGCACTTCATCAACGAACGCCGCGAGGGCGACGAACAGACTGCCGCCATGCTCGACACGATGCAGCAGGCGATGATACGTATGCTGGACCGCATCGATGCTATGGAAGTGGCGCACTCCAAGGCCGCACCGCAGGAGTACGTTCGCGAGCAGGTCCGCTTCGGTGGCGTGGAGGCCGGCCCTGCCGGCGTCGGCGGCGTGCAGAAGGCCGTCGACGCGGCCAGCGCCTTCGCATCCGAAGCGCGCGGCACGGCCAATTACGAGCCGCGCAAGACAGCGCCGGTGAGCTTCGAGCCTGCCGCGGAGGCCGATACGTCCGACCGCCCTTTCGCCAACCCGGTCCACAAGCTGGATCAAGCGCCAGCGGACGCCGGCCGAGTCGCCTCCGCGTCGAATAAGCCGCAAGCGGGACAGACCGCGACGATCGAACGGCTGCGTCACGACTTCATCGCCGAGGCCCAGCGCGCCAAGCAGAAGGCCACCGAGGCCAGTCTCGCCGCCGGCGCGCAAGCCGCCACCGCGACGGGAGCGGGGGCCGCCGCCGCTGCCATGCGCAAGCCGCGCACGCCGATCACCGAGCCGGCCGCCGCCGACACCCTGCCAGGGGCCGCCGTCCCGCTCGGCAAGCCGCGTCCGCGCGTGCAGGCCGTGGAGCCCGCCGCCGAGGGTAGCCGGTTCTCGAAAATGCCGTCGCGCAAGATCCTGGTCAGCGCGCTGGTGCTGCTGGTCGCGATCCCGGGCATCATCTTGCTGACGCAGAAGCGGGCGCCGCGTGGGGAAGTGGTTCCGGCCACCGCCATCGAAGTACCGGCCGCCAAGGACAGCGGCACCGCCTTGGCCCCCGCCGAACCGGGCGCCACGACACAGCGCGCCACCAACATCGTCGACCCGCATCCGTCAGGTGCCGACGGCGACCGCAGGATCGACGCCAAGGTCGACGGTTCTGACAGCCACCCGGAGTCCGAGACGCCAGCAGATCGCGAAAGCCCGGCCGAACCCGATGGCGAGCCGGAGATGCGTCGTCCCGCCGTCAATCTCAATCAGTCGGGCCTTGATCATGCAGCCCCCGTGGCACCGGCTCCCGCCGCACCGCCGGCCGCGACGCGCACCGCTGCCGCTGCCGCGCCCGCTCCTGCGGCCGACGTCTCAATCGCCAAGCCGCCGGTCGGCATTCACGTTGCGACGCCCGCGCGTGCGCCGACGCTGGAGCAAATTTCGCGCCTCAGGCAGCGTCAGGAAATGGCGGAACTTTCGAGCCAGCTCGGCGCTGCCCAGCAGCCGTCGCCGACGCTCGCCGCGCTCATTCCGGGTGCCTCCGAGCCGGCCGTGGCACGCGAACTGGCGGCAACCGGCGAAACCAACGCCGACAAGCTCGCCGGCATGACGCGCAAGGCGCTGGAATTGCCGCCGGCGTCCGTCGGCCCGCTGTCGCTGCGGATGGCCGCCGCCAACGCCGACCCTTCGGCCGAGTTCGAGGTCGGCGCGCGCTTTGCGGAAGCCAACGGCGTGCAGCAGAACTTCGAGGAAGCCGCCCGCTGGTATCAGCGCTCGGCGACGCAGGGCTTCGTGCAGTCGCAGTACCGGCTGGCGACGCTGTACGAGCGCGGCCTCGGCGTGAAGCAGGATCTGGCCCGCGCCAAGGTCTGGTATCAGCGCGCCGCCGAGGGCGGCAACGTCAAGGCCATGCACAATCTCGCCGTGCTCAGCGCCGGCAAGACCGCCAAGACCCCCGACTATACGGCCGCGGCGCAGTGGTTCACGGCGGCCGCCGAGCGCGGGCTCGCCGACAGCCAGTTCAATCTCGCGGTGCTGCTCGAGGGTGGTCTCGGCGTCGCCAAGGACATGCGCGCCGCTTATAAATGGTACGCGATCGCCGCGCGGTCCGGCGATCAGGAAGCCGTCCGCCGCCGGGACGAGCTCGAACGCGCGTTACCGGTCTCGGACGTCTCTGCCGCCCGTAACGACGTCAACACTTGGCGCGCCATACCGAGCGACCGCATCGCCAACGATGCCCGGGCGGCGGGCGAAGAGTGGAAGGCCCGCGCCAGCGCCAGTGGCGCCATTTGACCCGAGCCTGATCGCCCGAGGGGAAGCCAACTCGCTTCCACCGAGGGCGTGAATCAGACTCGCAACAACGAGCCTGATCGCCCGAGGGGAAGCCCACCCGCTTCTCCCGAGGGCGTGAATCAGACTCGCAACAACGAGCCTGATCGCCCGAGGGGAAGCCAACTCGCTTCCACCGAGGGCGTGAATCAGACTCGCAACAACGAGCCTGATCGCCCGAGGGGAAGCCAACTCGCTTCCACCGAGGGCATGAATCAGACTCGCAACAACGAGCCTGATCGCCCGAGGGGAAGCCCACCCGCTTCTCCCGAGTGCCCGGCTCCGACCCGGTTGCCGGAGCTCGGTCGTCTGGCTCCGGACCATCACCGGACCGATCGGCTCCGGCAAGGTGGGCCCGTTCGTGGTCTGGTAATCAATCGCGCGTAACGTCTTCACCAAGGACAAGGTTTCGACTATGACGCGCGGATGGTCGCATTGACCGTCGGCGCGGCACTCGACATTGGTAGCGAAAGTTCAGCGAAGCAGCCGAGAGGGCCCGCCGCCGCGGCGCCGCCAACTCAGCAGTGACCAGACGACCTACCTGGCGCGCCGGCCGTTCGGCGCGAGCGTCATGCTCGCCTAAGAACCTCCGGCGTTCCTTCCCTTCGAAGGTCGGGAGCACCCCGGCGCGCGCGTCCGCGACAGCGTGACACCGCCCGGCAGCGAGGCCCCGCCGGAGTTGACAGCCAGTGCGAGAGACGAGGGATGGCGCCGCGCGCCCCGCCCTCGGCTCCCGACTTCTGAAATCCACAAGGGGAAAGTGCGGGCGTACTGCGTCCGCCGGGTGGGCAATCGATGAGCTTCTACCTACCGATCGCCGAGATGTCGGCGAACATCTTCATATTCCTCGGCATGGGTGCTGCGGTCGGCTTCCTGTCGGGAATGTTCGGCGTCGGCGGCGGCTTCCTCATGACGCCGCTGCTGATCTTCTCCGGCGTTCCGGCCGCTGTCGCCGTCGGCACCGAGGCGGCGCAGATCGTCGCCTCCTCGGTATCCGGCGCCGTGGCGCAGTACCGACGAAACAACGTCGACATCAAGATGGGTGTGGTGCTGTTGATCGGCGGCATCATCGGTTCTGCAATCGGCGTGCAGGTCGTGAAAATCCTGCGACAGATCGGCCAGTTCGAGCTGTTCGTCTCGCTCACCTACGTGACGTTCCTCGGCATCATCGGCACCCTGATGATGATCGAGGCGCTGAACACGATCCGCAAGACACAGGCCGGACAGAAGGTCTCGGCACGCCGCCCCGGCCAGCACAGCTGGATCCACGGGCTGCCGTTCAAGATGCGGTTTCACCGCTCGAAGCTCTACATCAGTGCCATCCCGCCGCTGATGATCGGCGCCTTCGTCGGTTTCCTCGGCGCCATCATGGGCGTCGGCGGTGGTTTCGTCATGGTTCCCGCCATGATCTACCTGCTGCGCGTGCCGACCAACGTCGTCGTCGGCACCTCGCTGTTCCAGATCGTGTTCGTGACGGCGGCAACGACGATCATGCACGCGACGCAGAACTTCACCGTCGACATCGTGCTGGCCATGCTGCTGATGATCGGCGGCGTCGTCGGCGCGCAGTTCGGTGCGGTGGCCGGCGAGAAGCTGAAGGGCGAGCAACTCCGCGCCTTGCTTGCGGGACTGGTGCTCTTGGTCTGTCTGCGCATCGCCTACGGCCTGATCGTCACGCCGTCGGATCTCTTCTCGATCACCGGCGTCGTGGGAGGTCACTGATGCTCACCTGTAATCAGGCGCGCTACGGCCTCGCCACCATGACTGTTCTCCTGTCGTCGGTGCTCGTCGCCTCGATGGTCCTCGCGGATGATCGTCTGGCGCAAGGGCAGCAGGGATGGCCGCAGCCCTTCCCACCGCAGCAGCAATTCCCGCTGCCGCAGGGTCAGGGGCAAGGTCAGCCGCATTATCAGCCCCAGCAACCGCAGTATCAGCAGCCGATGCCGCAACAGGGCTTTCCAGCCGCCGGCGGTCAAGGCTTTGGCGCGATGCAGCCGGTGCCGCAGCAAGCGCCGCAACAGATGCAAATACAGCAGGCGCCGCAGCAGTGGTCTCCCGCGCAACAGCCACAACAGCTTCCGATACAACCGGTCCAGCAGCCGGCCACCCCTGCACCCGCTCCGACCCAGAGCGTCCAGCCGACGGGGATGCCGCCTGCGTCCGCAGCCTCTGCGCCGGCACATCCGTCGCCAACCTCCGGGGCTGCGACACCGGATGACGCATCGCGACCCAAAGAGCGCGTCGAGGCCGACGTCTCGACCAGGTCGGTCGCCATCACATCGAGCTTCACCGGCACCGAAATCATCATCTTCGGATCGGTGGAAAACAGCCGCCAGGAAACCGCCGAGTCCGGCCTCTACGACGTTGCCATCGTCATCGAGGGCGCGACGGCGCCAATCGTGGCGCGCAAGAAGGACCGCGTTGCCGGACTGTGGATCAACACTGCGGCGCAGACCTTCACGGACGTGCCGAGCTATTACGCCATCGCCTCGACGCGACCGGTGAGCGAAATTGCCGAGCCGCACGTTCTGGTCGCCAACGAGATCGGCTTCGAGCATGTGCGGATGAACGCCGTAAAGGGCGACAAGTCGCCGCCGGCAAGCGAGTTGCAATCGTTCAAAGATGCCGTCATCCGGCGCAAGCAAGCCGATAAGCTCTATCAGAAGAGCGACTACGGCGTGGCATTCATCGGTCGCAGCCTGTTCCGCTCGACCTTGAGCCTGCCGGCAAATGTGCCGGTGGGTCCACTCAAAACCACCGTCTATCTTTTCAAGGACCGCCAACTGTTGTCGAAGCACGTCGCGAATGTCTCGATGCAACGCGAAGGCATCGAGGCGTTAATGCACAACTTCGCCTTCAAATACCCGCTGTGGTACGGCATCGCGGCGGTGCTGATCGCCGTTGCCGCCGGCCTCATCGCCTCGGCGTTGTTCAAGAAGGGCAGTCACTGAGATTGCGCTGCCGGTTCACGTTCGCGATGGAAGGATCGCAAACGATCGGAGCGCTGGCACCTTGCACCTGCGCAGCAGGTGCAGGCCGCGACTGCGGCCCGGCGCCAGTGCGCCGCAACAAAAAAATCAACTCCTTTTCAAGCGCCGGCCGAGCGGATAGGCGCGCACTTTCGGCACCTTGCCCTCGGCGAACGCCCGCTGCATGCCGGTCCAATAGTCGGTCGTCACCAATTCCGGGTGAGCCTCGATAAACGCGCGGCGCAACTCGCGGTCGTCGATCCTGAGGCCGACCATCATTTCCTCGGGCAGGAAGATCGTCCCGTCCTCGAAGAACCAGTCGGGGATGTCCTCCTCGCCGTCGACGCGGTCGGTATTGGTGCGCACCTTCACATCGGTCAGCGCTTCCACGGCATCGTAATCGAACAGGTACACCTTGAGGATGGGACTGACGCCGTAGTTGCGACCGTCGAGGTCCTTGTTGAATACGTTGGCCGCCGCGTTGTTTTTGATGCAGAGGCCGAGATTCTTGACCGCCTCCACCGCGTCCCGGCGCGAGGCGGATTCGAGAAACACGGGCAGCGGGATCATCTTCGGCTGCACGATCAGATGGCGAAACAGCAGGCGGTCGCCGACGCGCGCCACACACCCGGGAGCGGCTTCCAGCAGCTCTGCGACAAGCGCGTCGGCGAACATGCCGGGATCGAGTGTGATGTTGTAATAGATGATGTTGTCGAGCATGGACCCGGCGCGGTCCATGTAGTGGACCAGCCGGTACTTCTCCAGCACCGCCTCGACACCGGCGAACGATCCCCACTTGTAACCCGAAGTTGGCGCGTCCCGGATCACTTTCATCACATAGCGCGACGACGGCATCGAGAAGCCGATGGCGACGGTACCGCGAAAGCCGACCGCGGTATCGAGACGCTCGCCCGTGCGGCGGTGCTCGCGCTCGATCTCGTTGATCACGGCCACCTTGCCGATGTGGTTGTAACCGATCGTCGAGTAGTGCAGGCCGAGCGGCCGCTTCGGCATCAGGCTGAACAGGAACTGCGCCAACTCGTGGAAGTTCGGATTGGTGACGTGCAGGTTGGCGAGCGAGGACGAAAACACGTACTGCAGGTCGTCGCTCTCGGTCAGCACCGCATCGACGAAGATGCCGCCGGGCTCATGCAACAGCGCGATGGCGAGGGGATGGATGCCGTGTCCCGGGACGGCCATGCGACCGACGATGTAGCAGCCGCGATTGCGGAAGAACCCCGCGTTGACCATGACGATCTTGAACTCGCTGCCGCCGGCGGCGCCATGAGCGCGGGCGGCGCGCGTCAGCACCTCGGCGACGAGGATGGCATCGCCCGCGGCATCGCGCCACGGCGCATCGAGCGACGGTACGGCGAGCACCTTCTCCACCACCTCCGGCGTCACCGGCACGGTGGCCGAGATCGTCACCAGTGTCGGCACCGGCAGCGCGCCCGACCGCACGATGCCCTTCGGCGGCGAATACTGCACTGGCTTCCAAAGGTCCGAATAGAGTTTGCGGCGCACCGAGTTGATGAAGGCGAACGCCAGGTCCGCTTCGTAGCGTCGCGCGATCAAAGCGTCGTAATGGCGTTCGATGTCGCCCCAGAATGTTTCGTCCTCGCGCAGTTCCGGGGCGCCCGCCTCGAGCACCGGCACCGCTTTGTCGATGGCCAGCGAATAGATCGACAGCCGATCGCGCGACAGACGGAAGCTGACCGGCCAGTTGCGCTGCTCGAACGCCGCCTTGGCCTCGAAGGGAACCCGTCGCGAGCGGATGTAATAGTCGTTGAACACCGCCAGGATGATCTTGGCGATCAGGTGGGCCCGCTCGTCACGGTCGCGCGTGGCGTAGAGCTCCGAAAGAGCCGCGTTGTTGATCGTCTCGGTGGCGAGCGCACGGCGCGGCAGCGGGTAGGACAGGGGCATCGGATCACCAAGTTTGCGCTTGCACGGAGTTGGACCCCGTCAGAGTCTGCCACGCCGGCGGACGATAAAACACCGCGACCCACTTGACGCGCCGAGGGGTGACGGGTTTCAAACACTGGTATACCAGGCAACCAAAGCGGGCAGGGAGAAAAAAGCATCCAATGAAGATCTGCATCTACGGCGCCGGGGCCATCGGCGCGCACATCGCCGTCCTCATGAAGCTCGCCGGGGTGGACGTGTCCGTGGTGGCGCGCGGCGCCAATCTGGAAGCGATCAAAGCCAACGGCTTGAAGCTGATCATCGAGGGCGAGGAGAAGGTGGCACGTCTGCCTGCGGTCAAGGAACCGGCGGACCTCGGCCCGCAGGATTTCGTCATCGTGGCGCTGAAATCGCATCAGGCATGGGACGCCGCCGATCACATGAAGCCGCTGCTCGGCAAGGATACCGCCGTCGTCACCGCGCAGAACGGCATTCCGTGGTGGTACTTCTATGGTTTCGAGGGACAATACGCGAACCTGCAGCTCGAAAGCGTCGATCCCAAGGGCCGCCAGTGGAAGGCCATCGGGCCGGAGCGCGCCATCGGCTGCACGGTCTATCCGGCCGCCGAACTGATCGCGCCGGGCGTCATCAAGCACACCTACGGCGACCGCTACGGCCTCGGCGAGCCGACCCGTGAAGAGACCCCGCGCATCAAGGCGCTGGCATCCGCCTTCGAAGCCGCCGGTCTCAAGCCGAAAATCTATCCCGAGATCCGCAACGACATCTGGCTGAAGTTGTGGGGCAACCTGTGTTTCAACCCGATTTCCGCGTTGACCCACGCCACGCTCGACGTCGTGGCGACAGACCCCGGCACGCGCATGGTGGCCAAACGCATGATGGAGGAGGCCGAGGTCATCGCCCGGCGCATCGGCGCCCACTTCCGCGTCGACATCGAGCGGCGCATCAACGGCGCGGCATCCGTCGGCGCGCACCGCACCAGCATGCTGCAAGACCTCGATAAAAAGCGTCCGCTGGAACTCGACGCGCTGCTCACCGTGGTGCAGGAGATCGGCCGCCTCGTCGACGTGCCGACCCCGGCGATCGACATCGTGCTGGCGCTGACCAAGCAGATGGGCCGCGTCGCCGGCGTTTACCCGGTGTTCCCGGAGTGGGCGCAGGAGGAGGAACCGGCACAGCGGTCGTTCGGCTGAGCGCTTGTCGCGCCCCCTGAAACGAAACGGCGGCAGGTAGCGTCAGGCTACCTGTTGCTGTCGTATCGGGCGGGTCATCATGCCGCCAATTCAACTGCTGTGTATTGTCGGCAAGGCGTATAGGGTTTGTCGCCGCTCGCGTTGCGAGACACGCCCCCGCCCTAGTTATCGCCGGAGCCCGCAGCATAGCCAATGGCCACCCCAGCTGAACAGCCGCGCCCCCTGCGCCGACGGGTCTACGAGATCATCGAAGTCGGGCGCGGCGAGGACAAGTCGAGCCAGATCTTCGACGTGTTCATCATTGCCCTGATCCTGCTGAACATCGCGGCTTTCATCGCCGAGACGGTGCCGTCCCTCGGCGAGCGCTATGCGCGTGAATTTTATGCCTTCGAGGTGTTTTCGGTGGCGATCTTCACGGTCGAATATCTGGCGCGGCTATGGGTGGCGCCGGAAGTCCCGTTTCTGGCCCGGATGTCGCCCACCAAAGCCCGTTTCGAGATGGCACGCCGACCAGCGGCGATCATCGACCTGCTGGCCATCCTGCCTTTCTATCTCGGTGCGCTGGTCAGCGTCGATCTGCGCGTGCTGCGCATTCTGCGCCTGCTGCGCTTCTTCAAACTGTCGCGTTATTCGCCGGCCCTGCACACGCTCGTGCGCGTCATCGGGAAAGAGCGCCGCGCGCTGCTCGGCGCCCTGCTGCTGCTGGTCGCGGCGGTGCTGTTCGCAGCCACCGGCATCTACTACATCGAAGGCGAGGCGCAGCCCGACAAGTTCGGCTCGGTACCGGATGCGGCCTGGTGGGCCGTGGCGACGCTGACCACCGTCGGCTATGGCGACGTCGCCCCCGTCACGGCGCTCGGCAAGCTGTTCGGCAGCGTCGTCATGGTGACGGGTCTGTGCATACTGGCGCTGCCGGTCGCGATCATTTCGACCGGCTTCGCGCAGGAGGTCGGCCAGCGCGATTTCGTCGTCAACTGGTCGCTGATGTCGCGCATCCCCGTGCTGGCGGACCTCGATTCCCGCGATGTCGCCGCCATCATGCCGATGCTGCACGCCCGCAATCTGCCGCCGAACATGCAGATCGTCGACGAGGGCAGCCCCGCCGAGGCGATCTATTTCCTCGCCTCCGGCAAGGTGCGCCGTCTCGGCAACGGGGAAACGCGTGATCTGTCGA
>JBKBNR010000067.1:0-10557 GCA_046295315.1 Hyphomicrobiaceae bacterium | reverse complement strand
GGAGCTGATCGAAATCAATCCGCTGGTCGTCACGAAAGACGGTCGCATCGTGGCGCTCGATTGCAAGCTGACGGTGGACGACGGTGCGGCGGCACGTCAGGCCGACATCGTGGGCATGGCGGCACCTGAAAAGCTGACCGATCTGGAGGCCGAGGCGGCAGCGGCGGGCCTCAAATATATCGAACTCGGCGGCGATGTCGGCGTGCTCGCCAACGGCGCCGGCCTCACCATGACGACGATGGATGCCATCGCCCACTACGGCGGCAAGCCGGCGAATTTCCTCGAAATCGGCGGCGAAGCCTACACCAAGTCGAAGGTGGCGTTGTCGATCCTGCTCAAGAACAAGAACATGAAGAGCCTGCTGGTCAACTTCTGCGGCGCCTTCGCACGCACCGACGTGATGGCCGAAGGCGTCGTCTCGGCGTGGCGCGAACTCGATCCGGGATTGCCGATCTTCTTCACGATCCACGGCACCGGCGAGGACGAGGCGGTGGCCATCGTCCGTGACAGGCTCGGCATCGAACCGTTCGAGCTGATGGACGACGCGGTGAAGGCTGCGGTCGCCGCCGCTGAGCGAGGTGCAGCATGATCCCGCGCAAAGCTCATTCGCTTCTCGTTCAGGGCATCACCGGTAAGCAGGGCACGTTCTGGGCCAAGGCGATGCAGGACTACGGCACCAACGTCGTCGGCGGCGTCAACCCGAACAAGGCCGGCACCACGCATCTCGGTGTGCCGGTGTATGCGACGGCGCGCGAAGCCGCCAAGGCAAGCCCGTTCGACATCTCGGTGATGTTCATCCCGCCGATGCTGGCGAAGGCGGCGGCGATCGATGCGTGCGAGGCGGGGGCGAAGCTGATCGTCAGCCTCACCGAGCACATCCCCGCGCACGACGTGATGGAGATGCACGTCGCGGCGCGCGCCAACGGTACGCGCATCGTCGGGCCGAACACCGCCGGTCTTGTCACGCCGGGCGAATGTTTCGTCGGCATCATGCCGGCGTTCAATCCGCGCGTGTTTCAGCCCGGCCGTATCGGCGTCATCTCGCGGTCGGGAAGCCTCGGCACACTCGTCTCACTCAATCTCACTCAATCCGGAATGGGCCAATCGGCGTTCTATGGCGTCGGCGGCGATCCGATGATCGGCACGACCTCCGTCGACGCGCTCAGGCTTCTCGATGCGGACGAGCGCACCGATGGCGTCGTGCTGTGCGGCGAGATCGGGGGTCGGGCGGAGGAAGACGCGGCGGACTATGCGCGCACCATGCGCAAGCCCGTCGTCGCCTTCATCGCCGGGCGTCAATCGCCGCCGGGCAAGAAGATGGGACACGCCGGCGCCATCGTCTCCGGCGGCAAAGGCGACTATGCGTCGAAGCGGGCGGCGCTGGAGGCCGCTGGAGTCGCCGTCGCCGATACGCCGAGTGCGCTGCCGCGGCTGATGGCCGAGGCACTGGCGAACCGCCTGGCGCGGGCGTGACGGGTTGAACGTGAGCCGGACGGAGACGTGTCCGGAATTGATTGCAACAGGGACCGCGGTACATCAGCCGCCAATCGACCAACTGAGGACAGCCGCCGTGAAAATGACGACAGAGGAAGCCTTCGTGAAGGTGCTGCAGATGCATGGCATCGAGCACGCGTTCGGTATCATCGGATCGGCCATGATGCCGGTGTCCGACCTGTTTCCCGCGGCCGGCATCACGTTCTGGGATTGCGCGCACGAGAACAACGCCGGCCTGATCGCAGACGGCTACTCGCGCGCCACCGGTAAGATGTCGATGGCGATCGCACAGAACGGCCCCGGCGTCACGGGCTTCGTCACCGCCATCAAGACCGCGTACTGGAATCACACGCCGATGCTGCTGGTATCGCCGCAGGCAGCCAACCGCACCATCGGTCAAGGCGGCTTCCAGGAAGTCGAGCAGATGGCGCTGTTCCGCGACATGGTCTGCTATCAGGAGGAAGTGCGCGACGCGACGCGCGTGGCGGAAGTGCTCAACCGCGTGATCCTGAAAGCCTGGCGCGGCTCGGCCCCGGCGCAGATCAATATCCCGCGCGATTTCTGGACGCAGGTCATCGACATCGAGTTGCCGCAGATCGTGCGCTTCGAGCGCCCCTCCGGCGGCATCGAGGCGATCGGCGCCGCCGCCAAGCTCCTGTCGGATGCCAAGTTCCCGGTGATCCTGTCGGGTGCCGGCGTCGTGCTGGCCGACGGCATCGGCGCGTGCAAGGCGCTGGCCGAGCGGCTCGACGCGCCGGTCTGCTCCAACTACCAGCACAACGACAGTTTCCCCGGCTCGCATCCGCTGGCCTGCGGTCCGCTCGGCTACAATGGCTCGAAGGCGGCCATGGAGCTGATCGCGAAAGCCGACGTCGTACTGGCGCTCGGCACCCGTCTCAACCCGTTCTCGACGCTGCCCGGCTATGGCATCGACTACTGGCCGAAGGCGGCGAAGATCATTCAGGTCGACATCAACGCCGACCGCATCGGCCTGACGAAGAAGGTCGAGGTCGGCATCTGCGGCGACGCGAAAAAGGTCGCCGAGCAGATCCTCGCACGGCTGACGCCGACAGCGGGTGACGCGGGCCGCGCCGAGCGCCGGGCGCTGATCCACCAGACCAAGTCGGCGTGGCGGCAAGCGCTGTCGAGCATGGATCACGAGGACGACGATCCGGGCACCTCGTGGAATGCCGAGTCGCGCCAGCGCGAGCCGCAGCTCATGTCGCCGCGCATGGCGTGGCGCGCGATCCAGTCGGCACTGCCGAAGGATGCGATCGTGTCCTCCGACATCGGCAACAACTGTGCCATCGGCAACGCCTATCCGACGTTCGAAGCTGGCCGCAAATATCTGGCGCCCGGGCTGTTCGGCCCGTGCGGCTACGGTTTCCCGGCAATCCTCGGCGCCAAGATCGGCTGCCCCGACGTGCCGGTGATCGGCTTTGCGGGCGATGGCGCGTTCGGTATCTCGATGAACGAGATGACGTCGTGCGGCCGCGACGAATGGCCGGCGGTGACGATGGTCATCTTCCGCAACTACCAGTGGGGTGCTGAAAAGCGCAACACCACGCTGTGGTTCGACAACAACTTCGTCGGCACCGAACTCAACCGCGAATGCAGCTACGCCAAGATTGCCGACGCTTGCGGCCTTAAGGGTGTCACCGTCACTACCATGGCGGAGTTGACGGACGCGCTCAACGAGGCGGTGCGCGCGCAGATGCAGGACAAGGTAACGACGTTCATCGAGGTGATCCTCAACCAGGAACTCGGCGAGCCCTTCCGTCGCGATGCGATGAAGAAGCCGGTGCGCGTCGCTGGCATCAAACGCGAGGACATGCGCCCGCAGCATGGCGGGTGATCGCTGAACATGGCCAACAGGTCGGCGGGGTCGATCGCGAGGCACCGAGCGGCGGGGACGGTTCAACCCCGCCGCTTTTTCGTCCGGGGCGCCGACCGCTGTCGCAAGTGTTCGGCGGTGAGGGCGAACACTTCGCCCTCGCTCGCCTCGGTGTCGAGCCAGCAGAAGGGCAGATCGGGATATTCGGCTTCGAGTATGCTGCGGCCCGTTCCGATCTCGACGACAAGGGAGCCGCCGGGCGCGAGCACCTTGTCAGCTTCGGCGACGATGCGGCGCACGAGATCGAGCCCGTCCTCGCCACCCTGATGCGCCAGCATCGGCTCGGCCGCATACTCGGGTGCGAACGCCGCGACTTCCGCCGCTGCTACATAAGGCGGGTTGGCGACGACGAGATCGTAATGGTGGCCGTCGAGACCAGAGAATAGATTGCTCTCGATCAGTCGCACGCGGCTGGAAAGGTCATACGTCTCGACGTTGCGCCGTGCCACGGCGAGAGCATCGGTCGAGATGTCGACGGCGTCGACCACGGCGTGTTCGAATTGCAGCGCCGCGAGGATCGCGAGACACCCCGATCCCGTGCACAGGTCGAGCACGCGGCTGACCGTGGCCATATCCGCGACGAGCGCTTCCGGCGACTCGACCAGCAACTCACCGATGTACGAGCGCGGCACGATGACCCGCTCGTCGATCTCGAAGGCAAAGCCTTTGATGTAGGCCTTGCCGATCAGGTACGCGGCCGGCTTGCGCGTCGTGATGCGGCTCTCGATCAACGTCGCTAACCGATGGCGCTCGTCGTGCGTCAGGCGCGCATCGAGCCAGGGTTCGAGCTGGTCGATCGGCAGGTCGAGCGCCGAAAGCAGGATGAAGGCGGCTTCGTCGAGCGCTGTCGACGTGCCGTGTCCGTAGACCAGCTTTGCCGCATTGAAGCGGCTCACCGCATAGCGCAACCAGTCGCGCATCGTGACGAGATCGTCGATGATTTCGGCAGCGTGCTTCGGCATGTGCGGCGGGCTTTCGATGGGGCGGAGAAATTACGCCGCCCGCAAGCGGCGGTAGGCGATATCGCGATGACCGAAGTGGCATCGCTCGGGATGGAGGACTTCGGCCATGATTTCCGCCGACTCGACGAGACGCGGGCCCGGTCGATTGAAGTAGGCGTTACCATCGGCGACGAACACCTGGCCATCGCGGACGGCGCGCAGGCCTTCCCATATCGCGTTGCCGGCGAGTGCGCGCATTTCGCGCGTCGTCACCGCGAGGTCGTAGCCGCACGGCGCCACCAGTATGACATCGGGATCAGCGGCGGCGACGTCTTCCCAAGCGATCCAGGGCGAATTGGCGCCGGTCTCGCCAAATAGCGAAACGCCGCCCGCGATCTCAGTGAGTTCCGGCATCCAATGGCCGCCGGACATGGCGGGCTCGATCCACTCGATGAAGGCGAGACGCGGTTTGGCGGCCCCGGCGACGCGCTGTGCGATGGCAGAGAGCCGCTGCTGCATATCGCTGACGAGGTTGCGGCCTTCGCTGCTCCAGCCGATTTCGTCAGCGACGCGCTGGATGTCGGCATAGACATCCGCCATCGTGTGCGGGCGCAGCGATACGATGCGCGAAGCGCGGTCCGTCCAGGTGCAGACCGCGCGCTCGACGTCGGCGAGCGATACGGCGCACACCTCGCACTGATCCTGCGTCAGGATCACGTCCGGCCCCACCGCCTTCAGACGGTCGGCGAACACCTCGTAGACGGCAAGCCCGCCCTCGACGAGGCTTTTGACCCGCTGGTCGATGTCAAGGCTCGAACCGTCGACCTTGAAACGGGCAGCGGTGAGCGCCGGGAGTTCGAGAACGCTGGCCGGCCAGTCGCACTCGTGCGAGCGGCCGACCTGCAACTGTCCGGCGCCGAGCGCGTGCACGATCTCTGTCGCCGAGGCGATCAGTGAGACGATGCGCGGGGAGGGCCGACCGTCAGTCGCCGGGTTCGCGACGCGCGCCGCAATCGCATCGAGAGGTGCCGTCACCGCGCGTTCACTCGCTTGCGTCCTCGTCCTTGCCCGTCATCTCTTTCAGGCGCGCGAATACGCGGGCCTGTTCCTCGGCTTCCGTCTCGACATGCTCTTCGGGGCCGACCTGCTCGAGGATTTCGGCGGTGGCGCGGCCGGTGGTCTCGGCTGTCGGCAGCAGTGAGCCGCCCTTCTCCATGTCGCCGTCGGTTTTGTCGACGCGGCGCGCGGCCTTCCTGACCTCGTTGTCGAGATCGATCTGCGAGCAGATGCCGAGCGTTACGGGATCGTTCGGCGTCAGGTTGGGCGAGTTCCAGTGCGAGCGGTCGCGGATTTGCGCGATCGTCTGCTTCGTCGTGCCGACGAGGCGCATGATCTGGCTATCCTTCAGCTCGGGATGATTGCGCAGCAGCCAGAGCACCGCATTCGGCCGCTCGTGGCGTCGCGAAACCGGCGTGTAGCGCGGGCGCTTCAACTGCGGCATTGTGACCTTGGCCTCGGCGAGGCGCAGCTTGCGGGAATGGTCCTTTTCCGCCGCTTCGATTTCCTCGCGCGTCAACTGATTGCGGGCGATCGGGTCGAGGCCACGGATACCCTGCGCCACGTCGCCGTCGGCGATGCCCTTGACCTCCAGCACATGCAGGCCGCAGAACTCGGCGATCTGCTCGAAGCTCAGCGACGTGTTCTCGACCAGCCAGACGGCCGTCGCCTTGGGCATCAGTAGCTTGCGATCGCTCATCGTGTGATCTCCCGGTCCCTGCCGTGCAGGTGGGCACGGAAAGGTGTCTGCTCGTATGTCGATGTTGGGAATTGACAACCTATAGCGCATTGCCCGGCATTCGGGCAACTGTTTCGCTGGCCCGCAAGCACCGGCGGGCCGGTTCGGCCGTTGCTCGGCCCGTTCAGCGCGGAGACGAAGCCGGCGGCGCGGTCCGAATATCGAGCCGGTTGAGCACCTTGCCGCTCACCACGTCGACGAGGACGATCCATTCGGCCCCGCCGCCTGCATCCCTGACGTGCAGCGCCAGCCGCGATCCGTCGAGGGTCATCTGGCGGATTTCGGCGCCAGCCGGCAAGACGAAGGCCGCGGCCGTCGCGGGTGTGCTGCTCGATGCGGAGACGTGGCTGGTCGCGTCCGTGCGCGCGGTCAGATAGATCATGCGGCCTATGACGGTGAAAAAGCCGAGAACGAGGGCGATGCCGAGCACGATGACGACGATTTTCATAACGCGGAGCATCGGCGGATCGCCTTTGGCGGGCAGGAACACGTCGGCGCCGGTGGCGGCTGCAGATGCGGCGTCCGTGGCGTGGCCGGCGCCGGGCGCGGCTTCGTTCGACATGGCGGCAAGTTCCTTTGATAAGGGAGTACGGCGGTGGTGAGCCCAGGCGGCGACGTGCACGCCATCGAGGTGGGGGAGGGCGATACGGGCGGCCGGCTCGACGCGGTGCTGTCGCGAGCGCTGCCGGGCCTCAGCCGCTCGCGGGTCCAGGGGCTTATCCGCGACGGCGCCGTGACGCGCGATGGCAAAACGATAGGCGAGGCAGGTCTCAGGGTCAAACCGGGTGAACGCTACGAGGTGGCGATGCCGGAGCCGGTGGCGGCAGTGCCGGCGGCGGAGCCGATACCCCTCGCCGTCGTTCACGAGGACGCCCACCTGATCGTCATCGACAAGCCTGCGGGGCTCGTCGTGCATCCCGCCGCCGGGCACGGCGACGGTACGCTGGTCAACGCGCTGCTCCACCACTGCGGCGACAGTCTGTCGGGTATCGGTGGCGTGCGCCGGCCGGGCATCGTGCACCGGCTCGACAAGGAAACCTCGGGTCTGCTGGTCGTCGCCAAGACCGACGCGGCGCACCGGGGCTTGTCCGAGCAGTTCGCGGCGCATGGCCGCGACGGACGCCTGCACCGCGCCTATCTCGGCATCTGCTGGCGGGTGCCCGAAAAGCGCATCGGCACGGTCGATGCGCCGCTCGCCCGGTCATCCGCCAACCGCACCAAGATTTCGGTATCGAAGGCGGAGACAGCGCGCGAAGCGATCACGCACTACGAGGTTTTGGAAGTGCTCGGCGAAGGTGCGGCGTCAACACGAGTCCGCCCGTCGGTCGTCGCCGCCAAGCGAACCGTGGAGCGCACTCACGGTCGCAGTCGCGTGGCCCGAAGCGAAGCTGTCGCGGCGCTGATCCGGCTGCAGTTGGAGACGGGGCGCACGCATCAGATTCGCGTTCACATGAGCCACATCGGCCACCCGCTGCTGGGCGACCCGGTCTACGGCACCGGCTTCAAGGCCAGCGCGGCCAAACTTCCGGATGCAGCTACGGCGGCGCTCGACGCACTGGGCCGCCAAGCGCTGCACGCTGCGGAACTGGGCTTCGTGCACCCGGTGACGGGGAAAGCTCTGGCCTTTGAAAGCCCGCTGCCCGCCGATCTGGCGCGCCTGCTCGGTGCGCTGCGGAACTAGTGAGGCTTTTGTTGCGCCGCCGATTGACGCCCTCGCTCCGCTCGGACGATCGGGGCGCCGGTGCGCCGCCCTGACCGGAGCAGCGGCGGCTCCTTGTTTGTCCCGCCGGTTCACGTCCTCGCTTTGCTCGCACGACCGGGGGACGCGGCGCCGGACGCGACCGCAGGGAGCCGACACAAAGAGAAACAGCGGCGGCAGCCGCTCAGGCCGCGACTGCGGCCCGGCGGCTCCTTGTTTGTCCCGCCGGTTCACGTCCTCGCTTCGCTCACACGACCGGGGGACGCGGCGCCGGACGCGACCGCAGGGAGCCGACACAAAGAGAAACAGCGGCGGCAGCCGCTCAGGCCGCGACTGCGGCCCGGCGCCGGTGCGCCGCCGGAAAAAAGATACCCTCTCACACCCGCTCGAAAAGCGCCGCGACGCCGATGCCGCCGAGCGCACCGAGGGTGGCGAGGCCGTTGGTTGGCGCATCGGGCCCGGGATTGCGCACGAGCGCCGTAAAGAGCCGTGCCAAGAGCACCGGCCCGGCAGCGCCGAGGGGGTGACCGCGCGCGATGGCCCCGCCCTCGGGCGAAATGCGAGCAGGATCGACATGCAACGCGGTGGCGAACGCCAGGGCCTGCGCCGCCGAGGTTTCCGACATTTCGACGATGCCGATCGCCGCGGGCGATAGCCCGCCGAGGCGCGACAACAGCTTCTGGGTTGCGAGAATGGGCGAGGCGGCCTCGTCTGCCGGAGCGACGCCGAGCGACGAGTACGCGGACATGCGCAGGGCGGCCGGCCGGCCAAGGCTTTCCCATGCCGCTTGCGAGGCGAGCAGCGCAAACGCCGCGCCGTCGGTCAACGGGCTCGTGTTGGCGGGGGTCAGCGTGCCGTTACCGGCCACGAAGGGCATGGCATCGTCGAACGCGTCGCGATCGGGACCCGTCGCATTCTGATCGCGCGCCTCCTCGGCGTTGGCCCGCAGCGCGACGATTTCGCCCGTGAACCGCCGGGCCTCGCGCGCCGCCTCGGCACGGCTGTGCGACGTGAAGGCATAGTCGTCCTGGGCGGCCCGCGAGATGGCGAGGCGGTTCGCCAGCGCCTGCGAGGCGGCGAACGGCTGCGGCTCGCCGGCGCCGTCGCCGTGAGTCTCCGCGAAGCTCGGGTCGACGTGCAGGAAATGTGGCATCTGCTGGGGATTTCGCGGCCGGGCGATGCGCCATGGGGCGGTCGACAGCGATTCGGCGCCGCCCGCGAGAACGAGATCAGCGCTGCCGGTTGCAATAGCGCGCACCCCGTGCACGACGGCGTCGAGCCCCGACGCGCATTGCCGGTCGATGGTCAGCGCCGCCGCGGTTTCCGCAAGCCCCGACGCCAGCGCCAGCAGTCGCGCCGGATTGCCGCTTTCGGTGGCGTTGCCGAGCGCGAGTTCGTCGATCTGATCCGGCGCCACGCCGGCATCGGCCAGCACCGCTTCGACGATCGGTGCGGCGAGCGCGTCGAGGCGGCGATTGCGGTGCAGGCCGCCGATGCGCCCCAGTGCACTGCGGCGGGCGGAAATTATGTAAACGGGTACGATCGACATGGGAAGGTCGGCGGCTCCTTGGCGGCCATGCGCGGCGCGGGGCGAGACCTTTACGCTCCAATGTGGCGAAGTCGGGTTGCACCGGGATGCAACCGACACGTCGGTCGACGGCGTCGCGGACGGGCTTTCACGCTGCACTGGGATGATATAACGTCAACCGAAGTGGCGAAGCGGGCGCGGAACAAGCGCGAAAAGAGCGGCATGACCAGATCTCCGGTAAAGGCAGTTGCGAGCAAAGGTGCGCAGCCGAAGCAGCGCCTGAGCGAAGCCGTGGAGCGCGCGCGCAACATTTTCGTCGAACGCAATCTGAGGTTCACCGACCTGCGCGAGCAGGTGTTCGCCGAGATCGCCTCGACCAACGGCGCCATCGGCGCCTACGACATCCTCGATCGGCTGTCCGCCAAGGGTACGCGGCTGGCGCCTATTTCGGTCTACCGCTCCATCGACGCGCTGCTCGATGCCGGCGTCATCCATCGGCTCGAAAGCAAGAACGCCTACTTCGCCTACCGCCGCCACGAGCATTCGACGAAAGGGCGGCCGATCTTTCTGTCGTGCGAGAAGTGCGGCAGCGTGACGGAGGCGGAAGCGCAGGCGATCTTCGACCAGATCAACGAGACGGCGCGGCGCAACGGCTTCGAGCCGCGCGTCAAGTTCGTCGAGGTTTCCGGCCTGTGCGCGCAGTGCGGCGGCAAGGCGGATCGCGGCGGGGCCCAGTGATGCCGCCGGCACTCGAGGGCGATCGGGGTGAGGCAGCTGCGACGGTTGCGGCTTGTGATGCGTGTTCCTGCGGACACGACCACGCCGATGGTGCGCACACCCACGGCGGAGCAGCGCCTTCGCCCGACGTCGACACGACGGCGCTGATTTCGGCGCGCGGGCTGACGTTCATTCGCGGCGGCCGCACCATTCTCGATCACGTCGACATCGACCTGCACCACAACGAGATCGTGACGCTGATCGGCCCGAACGGCGCCGGCAAGACGTCGCTGGTGCGTCTGCTGCTCGGCCTCGACCGCGCCAACCACGGTCGCCTGCACCGCTCGCCGTCGCTGGTCGTCGGCTACGCGCCGCAGCGCTTCGACATCGACGCCGCGCTGCCGATGACGGTCGAGCGTTTCCGGCGCCTCGGCATTTCGGCATCGCGGCGCGATGTCGCCGCAGCCCTCGACGAGGTCGGCGCGGGCC
>JBKBNR010000066.1:0-10723 GCA_046295315.1 Hyphomicrobiaceae bacterium | reverse complement strand
CGGCTGCGGCGACGGGCGATCCGATCGCCGAGTGGCAGCGGCGCTGAGGTCAGGCCGACAAATGAAGAAAGCCGCGGGGTGCGCCCCCGCGGCTTTGCACGTTTCCGACGAAGAGAGCCGCCGATCAGAGCTTGTGCGCCATGCGGACGCGCTTGGTCTCCAGATAGCGCTTGTTGTAAAGGCTTGGCTCGGTCTGCACCGAAACCTGCTCGACCACCTTGACGCCTTCGGCGCGCATCGCCTCGACCTTGGCCGGGTTGTTCGACAGCAGGCGGATTTCGGGCATACCGAGGTCGAACAGGATGTGCGCGGCCAAGCCGTAATCTCGCGCGTCGATCGGCGCGCCGATCTCGATGTTGGCGTCCACCGTGTCGTAGCCCTGATCCTGCAGTGCATAGGCGCGGATCTTGTTGACGAGGCCAATGCCGCGGCCCTCGTGATAGGGCAGATACAGCAGAACGCCGATCGGAGCCGAGGTGATGCGCTCCAGCGCCATCTGCAGTTGCTGGTAGCAGTCGCACCGCAGGGAGTGGAAAATGTCACCGGTAACACAGCCGGAGTGGACACGCACCAGCGGAAGTTCGTCGTTGGCCCCCTCCGACCGGTGGATCAGCGCCATCGCCTGACAGGTCGGGTCCTGGCCCTGGTAGGCACGCGCATCGAGTTGCAACTCCCGGCCGCGAAACTCGATCGGCAGGATGGTCTGCGCCGACCAATCGATCTTCAGATCGACGGCTTTCACCGCATTGGACTTCATTGATGTCTCCAGACGAAATGGCGCGGCGGAATATGCTCGCACTCGCAGGGCCGGTAAAGGCCCATCAGGTGCGACATCGCCAGCATGGCTTGCGAGTTAACGTTGCGTTGCGAAACTGGTTCACCCCGAACAGTTCCGCGGACACTTGCGTGAAGATCCCCTTTCGCCCAGCGTGTTCCGGGTTATGCGTTCGTTTTCGGGCAATTAAAGGGCGGCGTACCCTAACTGCCGGTGGCTTCGTAGTCGTGAGGTTGGCACGGCGATCGTTTTGCACCAGCCCGTCGGCAAGATCGTGACAGCCCTTCGATCGGTAGATGGCGCGCCGGCTCGGAGGACAACGTCCGGCAACCGGGAGAGTTCCATGATTTTAGAAATACGTGTACTGAAACAATGAGATCATCGCTCGCCGGCAACGGCCGGCACGGCGCCGCACTGGCCGCGTCAGGGGCGCTGGCGGTCATCGCGACCATGGCCACGGCGATGCTCATACGCTCCGGCGACTTCGAGGGTTACGTCGCCATGGCGCTGCTGCACGGCGCCCTCTATCTCGCGGCAGCGGCGCTCGTCTTCCGCGTCTCTTTCGGCAGGCGCTGGCTGTTCGCCATCCTTGCGGTTGCCGTCGCCATGCGCCTCGTCGCGCTGCTACCGCCGCCCAATCTTTCGACGGACGCCTTCCGCTATGTCTGGGACGGTCGCTTGCAGTCCGCCGGCATCAACCCGTACCTCTATGTTCCGGCCGATCCGCGCCTCGATCACCTTCGCGATGAAGCGATCTATCCGCACATCAACCAGAAGGAACGGGCGGTCACCATCTACCCGCCTGCGGCGCAACTGTTGTTTCGCGCGGCGCAATGGCTCGGCGACAGTGTGCTGGCGATCCGCATCGTCATGCTCGCCCTCGATCTGGTGACGATCGCCGCGGCAATCGCCATCCTGCATTCCCTCGCCCTGCCACTTCAGCGCGTGCTGATCTATGCGTGGCATCCGTTGCCCATCTGGGAATTCGCCGGTCACGGCCACATCGATGCGGCGACCACGGCGGGGATCGCGCTCGGCGTGCTGGCGGTGGTGCGCGGGCGGCAAGCCATCGGCGGCGCGGTGCTGGCGGTCGCCGTGCTGACCAAGTATTTCCCGCTGCTCTTGCTGCCGGCGCTGTGGCGGCGATGGGATTGGCGCATGCCGCTCGCCGCCGCGGGCACCGCGGCCTTGCTCTATCTTCCGTTCGTCGGCGGCGCTGGCACCGGCGTCATCGGATTTCTCGGCCAGCACCTCGACAACGAGGGCTATGTCGCGGGCTGGGGCTTCCACCCGGTCTGGTTGCTGCGCGACTTCGGGCTCGGCGACATGTCGGGGCGCACCTATGTTGCCCTGTCGCTTCTCGTTCTCGGAGGCCTTGCCGTGTGGAGCCTGTTCGACCGACGGACGGATGAGTTCCGGCTGGACCGGGTGATGCTGCTCGGCGCGACCTTCGTCTTTCTCACCTCGCCGCACTACCCCTGGTACTTCGCGTTCCTGGTGGCGCTGCTCCCCTGCGTGCCGCACCCGGCGGCATTCGCGTTCACCACTCTGGCGCCGGTGCTCTACCTGCCGCGACCGCCCGGCGGCATCGGCTGGACGGAGATCTACGCGGCTGTCTACTGGTTCCCTCTGGCTCTGTTCATCGTGTGGGAAATCTGGCGCCGGTGGCGCTCGCCCCCCGTCACGACTTCGTCGGGATGAGGTGGTTCTGCACGCCGCCGGCGGCGAGCCTGGGCTTGACGCTGGAAATGGTGCCGGAGTTGATGCCGGCCCAACCGATCTCACCCGACAGCCGCCCATATTCGATCTTCGGGCAGCGGTTCATGACCACCTGCAGCCCAGCCGCCTCCGCTTCGCGCGCCGCCTCGTCGTTGCGCACGGAGAGTTGCATCCAGATGACTTTGATGGCGAGATTGTCCTTGAGCCGGATGGCATCGCGCGTCACCTCGAGGGCGGCGTCCGAGTTCCGGAACACGTCGACCACATCGACGGGCGCGGGAACATCCTCGAGCCGTGCGTAAACCTTCTGGCCGAGAATTTCGCCGCCTTCGAGCCCCGGGTTGACCGGGTGCACGGTGTACCCCTTCGACAGCAGATAGCGGATCACGAACGAACTCGGCCGGCTCGGGTTGGCGCTGGCGCCGATGATGGCGAAGGAACGCGCCGAGCCGAGGATGGCGGCGATGTAGTCGTCGGAATAGCTGTCGTGGTTCATGTCTCATGCTTTCGCAAGAACAGGTGCTTACACAGGCAAAGGCGGTAGTTGCGGCCGGCCGTCGGCATCGAGCGGCCAGAACGGGTTGAAGGCGATCTCCCACAGATGCCCGTCGGGATCGGCAAAGTAGCCCGAATAGCCACCCCAGAACACCTTGTGCGGCGGCCTGACGATCCTGGCCCCCTTGCTTTCGACGAAGGCGAACGCAGCATCCACCGCCGCCTCGCTCGCAAGGTTGAATGCGCAGCTTACGCCACGAAACCCGCTGCCCTCGTGCGGCACGTTGGCGTCGGCAGCCAGCGCTTCTCGGCCATACAGCGACAGGATCGTACCGTTCATATCGAAGAACGCGACGTCGGTGCTGTCGAACGGGTAAGCTACGAAGCCCAGCGCCTCGTAGAACGCCCGCGAGCGGGCCACGTTCGAGACGCCGAGCGTGACGAGCGACAGGTGCTGCGGCAGCGGAGCCCCTTTCGATGACGATCCAGCCAAGGCGACACCCCTATTGCAGAGAGATTCCAGCACGGCACGGCGGGTTCATCTTGTCGCCGCGGGCGTTCGGCGTCGCATCGGGATAGAACGTGCGGATGCCCGTCGCGCGGCGCACGAACACGGTTGTGAATTCGCGGCCGTCGTCGGCCACCGGCAACAGACAGCCCGTGCTTTCACCGCTCGCCGTCGCATTTTCCGCGAAGGCCCGCGTCACGACCTTGAGCAGATCCTCCCCGCTCAGCGTCAGGCCGTAGCCCTTCCGGTTGTCGTTGACGCGGCGGCCATCGGGCATCAGCATGATGACGCCCATCGTATAGATGGCGCCGGGCACCACCTCGCTGCGCGCCAGATTGTCCATCCGGCAGATCTGCCCCGACTGCTGCAGGCGCAGGTATCGACCGTGGAAATGCAGGCCGCCGATCTTGCCGCTACCGGTAGCGGCCGGCTCGCCGCACATGATGTGATCGAAAGCCTTGATCGCGTACCACGCCTCGGTGAGATCGCTCAGGTATCCGGCGTCGTCCGCCGGGGCGGGGCGATCGGCGAACACCTTGCCGCCGGTGAAAGCCTTGATACGCGCCAGCACGTCGGGGTGCGCGGCCAGCAGCGCATTGAACTCGGCGGCGCTCGTTACCTTGCCGGGCGCGCCACACATGCTGGCGATGGCATCGTCGAAGGCATCGAGCGTGGGGGCCGGTGGCGTGATGTCGACGGTGCCACCGAAGCCGACGGCGACGGGGTTGTCGACATCGTCGAAGAACGGCAAGCAGACGGCTTCACGTTGCCCCCGTTTCGCAGCGCGCGGCATCGCGCCTTCGCCCGCCGGGTAAGCCGCACCGCCATCGGCGAAACGCCCGCACGAAAGGGCGACCCACAGACTCTCGTCGCCGACGCGGATGAAGACGTGGGTGGCGCCGTCCCGCTTATTGACGCCGCGGCCCGCGTAAGTCTGCCCGACATTCAGCGGTGAGGCGCCGGTCTGACGCTTGAACGACCGGTATCCGTCGCACGGTTTGTCGACGACGAAATCACGCGGGGCAGCGAAGAATTCCTGCGCATTTGCTGACCAACCGAGCATGGCGACCGCGGCGCTGGCCGCGACGACAGCGGCCCATCGGAGCGTTGTGACTGTCATTTTTGCAGCAGCCTTCCAGCATGGGTGAGCGGCTCGGCCGGATCAACAGCCCTTCCACTCGGGCTTGCGCTTCTCGATGAACGCCCCGATGCCCTCCTCGGCGTCACGGAACAGCATATTCTCGACCATGACGCCGGCTGCATAGGTATAGGCATCGGCCAGCGGCTGCTCGATCTGCGCATAGAACGCCGCCTTGCCGATGGCGACGGTGGCCGGCGATTTGACCGCGATGCGGCGTGCAAGTTCCAGCGCCGACGACATCACAGCGTCATGCGGCACCACGCGATTGACGAGACCATACTCGGCGGCTTGCGCGGCGCCGATGAGATCACCGAGCAGCAGCATTTCCATGGCCCGCTTGCGCGGCACGTTACGCGACAGAGCGACCATCGGCGTCGAGCAGAAAAGCCCGATGTTGACACCCGGCGTACAGAACTTTGCGGTGTCGGCAGCGACCGCGAGATCGCACGTCGCGACGAGTTGGCAGCCCGCCGCCGTCGCCGTCGCGTGGACCGCCGCGATGACGGGCTTCGGCGAGCGGACGATCGACAGCATCAGTGCGGCACAGGCGTCCATTGTCTCCTTGAAGAAGGCGCGGCCGTTGTCGGCATCGCTACGGCGCGCGGTCAGTTCCTTGAGATCGTGACCGGCGCAAAAGGCGGGACCGTCGGCGGCGAGGATGATCGCCGACACATTCGCATCGGCGGAGAGCGTCTCGAACGCGCGGTGCAACTCGCCGATCATCGCGAGCGAAAGCGCATTTCGCTGAGAGGGCTTGCTCATCGTCACAAGCGCGACCCCCGTCTCTGGACGGGTGATCGTCACAAGCGCATCGCCTGCACCCGTAACGAACTCCGAGCGCGTGGCCCCGGCTGCAGTCGTCGTCGACATGGTCTTGACCCCTCACGTTTTCGATCGGGCTGAGTGCCCGGTCCGCAATTGTTGATCGGCAGGAACGACCTTATGCGGCGTGCCCGCTCGAATGGAAAGACGGCGGCCGAGGGTTAGGCCGCCGCGTTGCCGCGACCGGGATCGAAAGGCCGGGGCCGCGCTCAATCGCGGCCCGTCGCCTTTTCAATGTCGTCGATGTATTTCTTCACGACGGCGAAGTTCTCTTTGTGCTGTACGGCCGGCGTATTCTTGATCGCGTCCTCGATCTCGGCGATCAGCTCCTTCTTTTCGGACGCCGGCAGAGTTGTGTCCGCATTCACCGCCGCCAGTTCTTTCTGCAGCTGCTCTTTCGGCTCGTTGAAGGCGCCGGTTGCCGCATCGAACCCGTCCATGATGAGCGCTATCGTGAAGCTGACGTCGTCCAGCTCCGCGAAGCTCGCAAAACCATGTTTCTTTGCGACCTTCTCGAGTTCAGCTTCGAGCGCCGGATCAGGCTTGTCGCCGGCGGCCTCGGCTTTCGCCGCCAGCGGCTTCAGATCGTCCTGCGCCGCCAGGTAGCTCTTGATGAGGGCGTCGCTCAGCTTGACCTGCGCCGCTGAGTCCTGAGCGTGTACCGGCTGCAACGACGCCAGAGCAAGGACCAGGATCGCGGCGACGACCGCCGTGATCCCTCTGGTGGCGATAGACATGTTCCACTCCTGTCGGCCGAAGAATGCTGTGGCGGTCGAACGCGCCACCCCCCTCGCGGGTTGCGTCACCCATCACTGCCGGCCCCATCACTGCAGGGCAGCTTCGATCTCGGCGCGGAGCTTCTTGACGATCTCGACGTTACCCATGTGCTTCAGCGGCGGCGTTGTGGCGATCGCCTCGGTCAACTCGTCGACGAGCTGCTTCTTCTCCTCGGCTGGAATGGTCGTATCAGCTTGGATGTCGGCCAGCTCTTTCTTCAGCGCTTCCTGCGGATCGGTGAAGTCGCCGCTCTGCGGATCGAGGCCGGCCATGACGATCGAGATGTTGGCTGCGACGTCGTCGAGTTCGGTGAAATCCTTGAAGCCGTGCTTCTTCGCGATCGATTCGAGCTCGGCCTCGAGCGCGGCGTCAGGCTTGTCGCCTGCCTCCTGCAGCTTGCCGGAGATTGCTGAAAGGTCAGCCTGCGACGCGATAAACCCCTTGACCTGGGCCTCGGTGAGCTGAATCTGGTTGACCTCCTGCGCCATGGCGGTGGCACCGTAGACCATGACGCCAAGCATCAACGCCGCCGCAAGGGCGAACATCCGCCGACCAAGTAACCGCATAGCGCGTCCTTCCTCTCTTGGAGATGTGTAAGTGCCGATGTTGCCCGGCCGTCGCCGGAACCGTGGTAGTCGTGACGCACGCCACAGCATAACGCATGAACTGCGACCTGAATAAGATGATCGAGCCCCCCGCCCATACGAACCGTTTGACGCTTGCCGAGGTCAGCGCGCTTATCGCCGATCATTTTCCTCAAGTCGGGCCCGGCGGCAAGCTGATCTTGATCGATGCTGTCGGGGACCGCTCAGCGCGGCTGCGTCTACCGCAGGGGGATGAGCACCTCAGACCCGGCGGAACAGTATCCGGCCCGTCGATGGTGATGCTGGCGGATGTGGGCATGTATGTCGCGATCCTTGCGGCACTCGGAACCGGGGCCTTGCAGGCCGTCACGACGTCGCTCAACATCAATTTCCTCCTGCGGCCGCAGCCCGGAGAACTGATCGCGGAGGTCACGTTGTTGAAGCTCGGGCGGCGGCTTGCGGTCGGCGAAGTGGCGATCCTGCAGGCCGGCGACGGCGCGTTGGTGGCGCACGCCACGGCCACATATGCCTTGCCGCCGAACATAGCGGCAATAGAGCGGTAAATCGATACCACATCTTTTTCTTGGCCCGGTATCATGATACCACAACATATACTCCTCTGAAATCGCATGTTTTTCTAAGATCCGTCTGTTCGGTGTTGACACATCGTGGCGGTTCGACATATCCACTCGCTTCGATCCGGAGGCGCCGCCTCCGGCCGCCGCGTCGCCGTTGATCGCAGCCCACCACGGGGTGCTCGCGCTGCCGGCAACATTCGCCTTGGAGCACACCCATGAAAACCTTCGTCGCCAAGCCCGGCGAGGTGGACAAGAAGTGGATCGTGATCGACGCCGACGGCCTCGTCGTCGGCCGTCTCGCGGCCCTCATCGCCCTCCGCCTCAAGGGCAAGCATCGCCCGATCTACACCCCGCACGTCGATTGCGGCGACAACATCATCGTCGTCAACGCCGAGAAAGTCGTGTTCTCCGGCAAGAAATACGAGGACAAGACGTACTACTGGCACACGGGTTTTCCGGGTGGCGTCAAAAGCCGCACACCGCGCCAGATCATCGAGGGCAAGTTCCCCGAGCGCGTCCTCGAGAAGGCCGTCGAGCGCATGTTGAAGCGTGGTCCCCTGCAGCGCCAGCTGATGCGCAACCTCAAGGTCTATAGAGGCCCCGAGCATCCGCACGCCGCGCAGAGCCCGGTCGCACTCGACGTCGCCAAGCTGAACCGCAAGAATACGAGGGCCTGAGTATCATGTCGGAAAAGACCAGAACGCTCGAGGATCTCGGCAGCTTGAAAGGCGACATGCCGGCTGCAGTCGCCGCCGCTCCCGTCCATGTGCAAAAGCTCGACAAATTCGGCCGCGCCTATGCCACCGGCAAGCGCAAGGACGCGGTCGCCCGCGTCTGGCTGAAGCCCGGCCGCGGCAAGATCGTCATCAACGACAAGGATTTCACGGCCTACTTCGCGCGCCCGGTGCTGCAGATGATGCTGATGCAGCCGATCAAGGCCGTCGCTCGCGCCGACCAGTACGACATCAACGTCACCGTCGCCGGTGGCGGGCTTTCGGGTCAGGCGGGCGCTGTCCGTCATGGCATCTCGAAGGCGCTGACGTATTACGAACCGGAATTGCGCGGCGTGCTGAAGCGCGGTGGGTTTCTGACGCGCGACAGCCGCACCGTCGAGCGCAAGAAGTACGGCCGCATGAAAGCTCGCCGTAGCTTCCAGTTCTCGAAGCGCTGATCCGCAATCGCGACGTGTTTCATTGCCAGGGCCTGCGAGCGTATCTCGCGGGCCCTTTCACTTTTTCCGCAAGCCATTGACAGGCGGGGCTGGAGCGCTAAACCGGCGTGCTTTCCCCACCTGAGCGCACCGGGAGCAGCAGCCATGTCCAACGTCAAATCGGGCGGCAAACCCACCGTATTCATCGACGGCGGAGCTGGGACGACTGGCCTCGAGATCCGCGAACGCCTCGCTCAACTGAGTGGGATCGCCGTGCGCTCGATCGACCCCGACAAGCGCAAGGACAGCAATGCCCGCCTCGCCCTGATGCGCGAGGTCGATCTGATCGTTTTGTGCCTGCCTGACGACGCTGCGAAGGACGCCGTGACCATGGCCGCAAGCCTTGGCGCCGACGCCCCGAAGATCGTCGACGCCTCGACCGCGCATCGCGTCAGCGACGGCTGGACCTACGGCTTCGCGGAAATGGGCGTCGCGCAGGCCGCAGCCATCGCGTCGGCGCGCCTCGTCACCAATCCCGGTTGCTATCCGACCGGTGCCATCGCGCTGCTGAGACCGCTGGTCGACGCGGGCGTAATGCCGGCCGATTATCCGGTGACCATCAACGCCGTCTCCGGTTATTCGGGCGGCGGCAAGGCCATGATCGCCGCCTACGAGGTAGAGAAGACGGCGCCCGCGTTCGAGCTCTATGGCCTCGGCCTCGAACACAAGCATGTGCCAGAGATACAGAAGTACTCAGGGCTGACGCGGCGGCCGATTTTCGTGCCGAGCGTCGGCAGCTTCCGCCAGGGCATGCTGGTGTCGATCCCGCTGCATCTCGATACGCTGCCGCGCCAGCCTTCCGTGGCCAACCTCGAGGCGACGCTCGCCGCGCACTATGCTGGGGCTGGGCAGGTGAGCGTCGTTTCCGCCGACAGCCTCAAAGGCCGCATGGCCGCGGAGACACTCGCCGGTCGCGATGAGATGCAGCTCGCGGTGTTCGGCAACGAAAAGCTGGCTCAAGCGGTGCTCGTCGCGCGGCTCGATAATCTCGGCAAGGGCGCATCGGGTGCCGCCGTACAGAACATCAGGCTCATGCTCGGGTTGTAAAACTCTCGAGGCGGCGTGGTCGGCCGCCATCCGGCACACCGGGGATCTCCTCCGGAGCATACCTCGTGCGCGCACGCCACGCGACAGTCATGCCCGCGCGGGCGATCGCAGCACGCGATGCAAGTGCCATACGGCGATGACCAGCACGATGGCCGCGAAGCCCTGATGCGCAAGCCCGAGGCCAATCGGGATCGAGCCTTCGGCGGCGAGCAGCGTCCAGATGCCGAGGCCCATCTGCAGGAGCACCGCGACGGCCAGCACCGCGCCCGACCAGCGGACGGCGTCGTCGTCGACACGCGCCAGCCGGAACGCATGGAGAATGGCCAGCAGCACGATGACATACGCGACGACGCGATGGTCGAACTGCACCGTCGTGATGTTCTCGGCAAAGTTGACGTACCAAGGCTGCATCAGCAGCAAACCGTCCGGCACCAGTTCGCCGTCCATCAGCGGCCACGTATTATAGGTCAACCCGGCTTTCAGCCCTGCGACGAACGCGCCGAGCACCACCTGTGCCATGATGAGCAGCACCAGCGCCCAGGCCATGCGCCGATGCCCGGGCGTCAGCGTATCGAGGCGGATCGTCGCGGGCCTCGTTTCGAGTTCGAGCGCCAGCCAGACCAATAAGGCGAGGATGAGAAACGCCGTGAACAGGTGCAGCGCCAGGCGATAGTGGCTGACGTCGACACGCTCGACGAGACCCGACTTCACCATGTACCAGCCGAAGAAGCCCTGCAGCGCGCCGAGCGCCAGCACGCCAGCGAGCTTCAGCGCATAACCCGGCCGCAGTTTGCGAAGCGCGATGAAGATGACGAAGGGGACGGCGAACGCGACGCCGATGAAGCGACCGAGAAAGCGGTGCGACCACTCCCACCAGTAGATGAACTTGAACTCGTCGAGGCTCATGCCTTTGTTGACGATCTTGTATTCAGGGATCTGGCGGTACTTGTCGAACGCCTCCTGCCAGTGCGCGTCGGTCAGCGGCGGGATGGCGCCGAGCAGCGGCTGCCATTCGGTGATCGAGAGACCGGAGTCGGTGAGCCGCGTCGCGCCGCCGACGACGATCA
>JBKBNR010000065.1:0-10828 GCA_046295315.1 Hyphomicrobiaceae bacterium | reverse complement strand
GCGTGGCTCGTTTGCGTCTCACGATCGCCCGAAGTCGGCTCTAGACTTGCGTCCTGTGGTCTTGCGAATTCGGATTATGAGAGCCGATGAGGATGCTTGGCACGATCGACAGGAGAGCGCGCCGCAGCGTGCGGAGTGACGTCATCGCAGCGGTTCTGTTCGCCGTTGTGGCGCTCGGCACGATCACGATGGCCGTCGCTGAACCGATCCCGCCACGCCCTTGGCCGACGACGACACAGAACGCCGACACCCTCGCCCGGCGGTTTCCGCCACCTGCCGGCTTCCAACGCACCGCCGCCGAGCCTCGCAGCTTCGCAGCATGGCTCCGGGGCCTCCCACTCAAACCTCAGGGGAGCGCGGTACTGCTGCACACCGGAAGTCCGAAGTGGCGACAGGACGTCCACGCCGCCGTCATCGACATCGACACGGGCCCGCGCGACCTCCAGCAATGCGCCGACGCCATCATGCGGCTCAGGGCGGAATGGCTGTGGTCGATCGGCGCCAAGAACCGCATCGCCTTCGACTACACGGGCGGCGGGCGCGTGCCCTTTTCGCGCGGTGCACGCGGTGAAAGGCCGAGCGAGAGCGGCAAATCCTGGTCGCGCGGTGGAAAGGCCGACGATAGTTACGCCGCGTTCCGTCGTTATCTGACCGGCGTCTTTACTTACGCCGGAACCTACAGCCTCGAACGGGAACTGCGCGCGGTTCCCGACGGCGAAACGCTGCAAGCTGGCGACGTCTTCATCAAGGGCGGGTTTCCAGGCCATGCCGTGATCGTGGCCGATGTCGTCGAGAACCCGCGCACCGGCGAACAGCGCGTCCTGCTCATGCAAAGTTTCATGCCGGCGCAGGACATCCACGTGTTGAAGAACCCGGCCGCACGGGACGGCTCGCCGTGGTATGCGGCGCCGGTGTCGTGGCCGTTGGCGACACCGGAGTGGACATTTCCAAAGGGCAGCCTCAAGCGATGGGCGGATTGAAGCCGGTCGGACCGGCGCCCCGCGAAGCGCCTGAGCCGGTTCCCGGCGACGCCTGAGCCTGTCCGCGGCCACGGCACGCCGCAGATTGGCGGCCGGCGGAAACGAAAACGCGAGGGGCGGTCCGGCCCCCCGCGCTGTGTGTACCACCAGAAGCGATGCCCCGCCGCGAAATCCACAGGGGCGGCACCGCGACCGGACCGCACGCGACCGGCAAGCCCAGGCCGTGGATCTATTTCATCGGCTCGAGCGGCGCATGCCCGCCCCAGCGCGTCTTCAAGCTCGCCGAGATGATGTCGACCTGCGCCTCGCTGGTGCCGGTGATGCGGTTGCCCGCGAGCGACGTGCGATCGAATTCGCCGTTCTCGACGAAGATGTGCGTGTAGGAGAGATCGGCCGACATGGTTTCGGTGAGCTGCACCGACGCACCGGCGCTCAGCCAGACGCGGTCGGCATCGGGGATCGAGGTGAAGCGCTTGGTCGGATCGTCGACCGGCGACAACTCGTAGCCGATACCGGCGCGCAGCGTCATGCCGGGGCTCATGTCGTACTCGCCGCCGAGCGCGAAATACCAGCTGTCCGACCAGTTGGCGTCGATGTGAACCGGGATCGGCGAAACGATGCCGGTGATCTCCAGGTTCTTGAAGCGGCTCCAGTTGGTCCACTCGATGGTGCCGAGCACGCGCATGTTCTGCGCCAGAGACTGGCGGAACGAGAAGGTCACGATGTCGGGCAGATTCAACTCGGCGCTGGCGTTGCGCTGGAACGGCGTGCCGGCGACGCTGAAATCGCCTTCCAGGTCGTGCGTCAACTGCGAGCGCCAGCCGAGGCCGATGGAGGTTCCCGGCGCCGGCTCGATCAACACGCCCGCCGTGGCGCCGAACGCGATGTCCTCGCCGTCCTTGTAGATGGACAGCGGCCCGATCGGCGCCCCGGTGGCCAGGGCGAGCTTGGCCTTTGCGTACTGGATCTGCGCGCCAACACCGATCGTGACGCCTGGCATGACCTGATAGGCCAGCGTCGGCGCCGCGTTCATGGTCAGCAGTTTCGTCGTCTGACCGAGTTCCGAGCCGAGATAACGCGGGCTGGTCGGCTTGGTCGTCAGGCCGAAACCCGAGTTGATCGACAGGGCCGCCGTCAGGCTCGGCGACAGCTTGTAGGCGTAGTAGCTGGCGCCGACAATCGCGGGCGAGGCGATACCTTCCGAACTCGCCGGGACGCCGAAGATCGCCGAAGCCGTAGGGGCGTCGAGAGTGCCGAGTGGAAAAACCGGCGATGCGGGCCCGCCCGTGTAGGTCTCGACCGTGTTCTCCGCCTGTCCGAAGATCGCCGAGAAGTGGCTTTCCGAGACGATGCCGGGTCCGACGACCTGACCGGCGGCGGCCGGGTTCCAGTACATCGAGGACAATCCGCCGCCCGCGGCCGAGCCGGCGAACGACGTGCCCTGGAACTGCGCCGACTGCTCGCGGATGGCGAAGCCACCGGCCATCGTATCGGCTGCGAAGGCCGAGACGGCCACTGCGGCGACACTCGCCAATAGTCCGTTCCTCGAGGCCGGCATCGCTACCGGTATTCCGAAAGTGCTGTGACCTGACCGCGCCATCGCATCCCCCTGGTCGACCGCCACGCGCTCCTGATGCGCGGTTGGCAGTCCGATGAACTCCCTCGAGCGGAGGGTGTGCAGTCGGCACGCCACCCTCTTCGTTAACGGAACGTTAGCGCGGGTTGACGCCCAGGAGAATGTGCGTCTGCTGGATTCGGAGGCACTTTGAACGAATTTGGTCATCAATGTGACGCAAACGTCACGTTGCATCAGCATGCAACATTCAGCGCCACAGATTTTGCCACAACCGTTCAGTTTGTTCCATCGAACGGCTCGACCAGCAACACGGCGCCGCGCGCCTCACGCACGCGGACGTGCGACCCGGAGGGCAGATCAGGGCCCTCGACCGCCCAGAAGCTATCGGCATGGCGCACCCGGCCACGGCCGCCGACGATCGGCCGGTCCAGTTGAATGATCGCGCCGACCAAGCGGTTGCCGAGCGCGTTGAGCCCTGCGACACCCGCCGGCTCAGCGGCCAGCGCACGCTTGTGCATCCAGAAATCGAGGAGGGTATCGAGGGCGATCAGCCCAGCGCCGATGGCCACCAGATGCAGCGGGCCGAGCGGGCCGAACGCCCCGCCCAGCAGACCGGCAACGATCATCATGGCCCCGAGCCAAGGCGCCATGAGGCTGGCGAGGGCCCCCGTCCACATCGGCAGGCCGGGACGGCGTTCAGGCGCCAATGACGCGCGATAGCGCGCGCGGATCGCGTCGCGCTTCATCTTCGAGGGTGACGGACGCTCACTTTTCCTCGGTGTCGGCACGCTCGACCACCAGCGCTGTTCCATCGACGCCGACGACCGTGACGCGGGTGCCGACTGGCGCGTCTTCGCCCTCGGCATGCCACATCGTATCGCCGACCCGCACCTTTCCGCGCCCCTGGGAAATCGCCTGGCTGACGACGAACGTGCGGCCGATGTATTGCGCGCCGCGAACATTGAGATCGGGCTCGTCACTCGACACCGAGCGCGGATCAGCGAAGCGGCGCACGACGAACACGGTGACGACGGCGATCACCGCGAAGGCGATCAACTGCATCTGCCAGGCGATGCCAGTCGACAGGGCAAGGATGCCGACGATTGCCGCGGCAATGCCGAACCACAGGAAATGCACACCCGGAACGACCAACTCCAGAACGATCAGCACCACCGCCAGGATGAACCAGTTCCATTCGCCGAGTTTGAGCAGGAATTCCGACATGCCGATCTCCGGTGGGATGAGCGAGCCATCGCGTCGTCTGGTTTCCGACATACCACAACGAACGGGGCGAAGGCGCGCCCCGTTCGACAGCCACGGACATCGCCGCGTCAGTTCTTGCCGCTGGATGCCTTGCCGAAGGCTTCACCCGCAATCTGCCCGATGCCGGCCAGCGATCCGAGCATGGACGAGGCTTCGAGTGGCATCATGATGACCTTCTGGTTCGGCGCGCGGGCGAGCGCTTCCAGAGCCTTCATGTAGTTGTTGGCGACGAAGTAGTTGATCGCCTGCACGTTGCCGTTGGCGATGGCGTCGGAAACCATGCGCGTCGCTTCCGCTTCGGCCTGCGCCGCACGCTCGCGGGCTTCGGCGTCTTTGAAGGCGGCTTCGCGGCGGCCTTCGGCTTCGAGCACGGCTGCCTGCTTCTTGCCTTCGGCTTCCAGAATGGCGGCCTGACGCTGACCTTCCGACTCGAGGATCTGCGCGCGCTTTTCGCGTTCGGCCTTCATCTGGCGGGCCATCGAGTCGACGAGATCGCGCGGCGGCGCGATATCCTTGATCTCGATGCGCGTTACCTTGACGCCCCAGGACTCGGTGGCCGCATCGACGACCTCGAGCAGCTTGGCGTTGATGTGGTCGCGGTTCGACAGCAGTTCGTCGAGATCCATCGAGCCCATGACGGTGCGCACGTTGGTCATGGTCAGATTGACGATCGAACTTTCCAATTGATCGACCTCGTAGGCGGCACGCGCGGCGTTGAGGATCTGGAAGAAGTTGACGCCGTCGACGCGCACCATGGCGTTGTCGCGGGTGATGACGTCCTGGCTCGGAATGTCGAGCACCTGCTCCTTCATGTTCATGCGGTGGCCGACGCGTTCCATGACCGGCACCAGAATGTGCAGACCGGGTGTCAGCGTGCGCGTGTAGCGGCCGAAGTTTTCGACCGTGTAGTTGTAACCCTGCGGCACCACCTTGACTGTCGACCACAAGGCTGCGATCGCGAGCAGAATAAGAAGGAGGCCGACGACCTCGAAACCACCTAGAGGACCCATGTTTTTTCTCCGGCTGGACGGACGATAATCATTCTTCCGGCGCAGAGGCCAGACTGTTCCCTTTGGAACATTTAGCCGGAATTCGGTAAGATGAAGTAAAGCCGCTACTCCGGCAATTTTCTTATAACAGTCTTCGGTGATTGTTTCGAGGCAGGCCGAAAAGCGCGCAAAACCAGCGTTCCTATGCCGCCCTCAGGCCCTTTGCCGCGATACCGGCAAGCTCGGCCACGAACGCGCGCACGCCCTTGAGACGGCGCTCCGGCTGCTCCCAATCGGCTTTGAAAACAACGCGCTGATCGGCCTGCAATTTAACGAGACCACGCGATTTCTGCAGGAAATCGACCAACCCTTGCGGATTGGCAAACGCGTTTTTACGGAATGTGACGACGGCGCCTTTCGGACCGGCATCGACCTTGGCAATTCCGGCCTGGCGGCAGAAACCCTTGATTTCCATGACGTCGAGCAGGTGCACGACTTCGTCCGGCAGCGGGCCGAAACGGTCGACCAGTTCGGCGGCAAAACTGTCGATATCGGCCCGGGTGTCGAGGCCCGACAGGCGGCGATAGAGCCCCAGGCGAAGTTGCAGATCGGAAACGTAGCTTTCGGGAATGAGGATCGAGGTTCCGAGCGCGATCTCCGGTGTCCATTGGTCTTCGAGCGCCTTCAGATCGCCGCCCTTCATGGCGGCGACCGCTTCCTCCAGCATCGCCTGATACAGTTCGAAGCCGACTTCGCGGATGTGCCCCGACTGCTCCTGCCCGAGCAGATTGCCGGCGCCGCGAATGTCGAGATCGTGGCTGGCGAGTGAGAACCCGGCGCCGAGCGTGTCGAGCGAGTGCAGCACCTTGAGGCGCTTTTCCGCGCCTTCGGTGAGTACCTGGTTCGGCGGTGTCGTGAAGTAGGCGTAGGCGCGCGTCTTGGATCGACCGACGCGGCCGCGCAACTGATAGAGCTGGGCAAGGCCGAACATATCGGCGCGATGCACGATCAGCGTATTCGCGTTCGGAACGTCGAGCCCGCTCTCGACGATGGCGGTCGACAGCAGGATGTCGTATTTGCCCTCGTAGAACGCGGTCATCACGTCCTCGAGCTCGGTCGGCGAAAGCTGGCCGTGGGCGCGGGCGACGCGCAGCTCCGGCACCGCCTCGCCGAGGAACTCGGCGACCTCGTCGAGATCGGCAATGCGCGGCACGACATAGAAGGATTGCCCGCCGCGGAACCGCTCGCGGCGCAGCGCCTCGCGCAGGATGACCGGATCGAACGGCGAGATGTAGGTGCGTACCGCGAGGCGGTCGACCGGCGGCGTGGTGATGAGGGAGAGTTCGCGCACGCCGGTGAGCGCCAGTTGCAGCGTCCTTGGGATCGGCGTTGCGGAAAGCGTCAGCACGTGCACGTCCTCGCGCATCTGCTTCAGCCGTTCCTTGTGGGTGACGCCGAAGTGCTGCTCCTCGTCGATGATGAGCAGGCCGAGCCGTGCGAATTCGATCGACTTGCCGAGCAGCGCGTGCGTGCCGACGACGATGTCGATCTGACCGCTTTTCAAGCCCGCCTTCACATCTGCCAGCTCCTTCGGCCCGACGAGGCGCGACGCCTGTGCAATCCTGACCGGCAGACCGTGGAACCGCTGCGAAAACGAACGGAAATGCTGGCGCGCCAGCAGCGTCGTCGGCACCACCACCGCGACTTGCAGACCGTTGAGGGCGGCAACAAACGCCGCCCGCATCGCCACTTCCGTTTTGCCGAAACCGACGTCGCCGCACACGAGACGATCCATGGGGCGCCCGCGCCCCAGATCCTCGACGACGGCCTCGATGCTCGCCGCCTGATCCTCCGTCTCCTCGTAGGGGAAGCGCGCCACGAATTCGTCATAAGCGCCGGTCGGCGGCTGCACCACGGGCGCTTCCTTGAGCAGCCGCAGCGCCGCAATTTTGATCAACTCGCTGGCGATCTCCTGCAACCGCTTCGCCAGTTTCGCCTTGCGCGATTGCCAGGCCGCGCCGCCGAGCTTGTCGAGTTGCGCGTCGCCGTCGTCGGTGCCGTAGCGCGACAGCAGTTCGATGTTCTCGACCGGCAGGAACAGCTTGTCGCCGCCCTGATAGGTGAGTTCGAGGCAATCGTGCTCGGCGCCGAGCGCGGTGATGGTTTTCAAACCGACGAAACGGCCGATGCCGTGATCGGCGTGGACGACGAGATCGCCGACCGAAAGGCTGGTCGCCTCGGTCAGCACATCGGCCGCCTTCTTCGATTTGCGCCGTGGGCGCACGAGCCGGTCGCCCAGAATGTCCTGTTCGGCGATGAGCGCCAGCTCTGGCGTTTCGAAGCCCTGCTCGATGCCGACCACCGCCAGCGCCGTCACGCCAGGGCCAAGCCCCTTCGCGTCGTCGAGCGTTTCGACCTTGTGCATATCGCCAAGACCGTGATCGGCGAGCAGACCCGCGAGACGTTCCCGCGCGCCCGCCGTCCACGACGCGACGACGACACGGCGCTTCGCGGCCTGCTGTTTCTTGATGTGGGCGACGACGGCGTCGAACACGTTGACGTCGGCGGATTGGCGTTCGGGCGCGAACGAGCGTCCGGTGCGTCCACCCCAGGACCGCACATTTTCCCCGCCTTCCTCCTCGAACGGGCTCAACCGATAGAGTGGATGCGCGTGCAGCGCCTTGGCCCACGCGGACCCGTCGAGATACATCGCTTCCGGCGGCACGGGCTTGTAGGGCGGCGCGCCGAAGCGCGTGCTCTCACGGGCATCGCGGCGACCTTCGTAGTGTTCGCCGATCAAGTCGAACCGCTGCTTGATGGCTTCGTCGGCACGGTGGTCGAAACTGATCGAGGCACCCGGCACATAGTCGAGCACCGTTTCGAGCGTCTCGTGGAACAGCGGCAGCCAATGTTCCTGCCCCGGATACCGCTGCCCCGCGCTCACCGCTTCGTAGAGCGGATCATCGCCCGTGTTGCCGCCGAACAGCTCGACATAGCGGCGGCGGAACAGTGCCGTCGCCTCCTCTCCGAAGGCCACTTCCGACATCGCGAGGAGGACGAGCTTCTGCACCGGCTTCAGCGTGCGCTGCGTCTCCGGGTCGAACGTCTTGATGCTCTCGATGGTGTCGCCGAAGAAATCCAGCCGCACCGGCGACGAACGACCCGGCGAATAGAGATCGAGAATGCCGCCGCGCACCGCGTATTCGCCGGGCTCCATCACCGTGCCGGTCCGCTGGTAGCCGAACATCTGCAACCGCTCGGTCAGCCGCTTCAGATCCGTGCGCTGGCCCGGAGCCAATTGCTTCATGGCGCGCTTGAGGAAGGCGCGCGGCGGCACGCGCTGCAGCACGGCGTTGACCGTCGTCAAAACGATCGCCGGCTGCTTGCGCGCAGCGACCGCCAGTTTAGCCAGTGTCGTCATGCGTTCCGCGACGATATCGGCGTTCGGCCCGACGCGATCGTAGGGCACCGTATCCCACGCCGGCAGTGACAGCACGCGCACGGCGGGCGCGAAGAACAACAATTGCTGCTTCAGCGCCTCGACGCGGCGGTCGTCACGCGCGATGTGCACGAGCGTCTCGGCACCTTCGGTCGTGCTCTCCTGGCGCACCAGTTCCGCAAGCACCAACGCGTCGAGCCCTTCCGGCACACCGGCGAGCGTCACGTCGTGGCGCGGCGCGGCAACTGCGGCGGGTCTGGTCTGGTCTCGTGACACGGGGTTTGCGGCTCTCTCGAACGATGTACTTGTGCGGGTGGCGGCGGTGCCAGCTCAGACGCCCGGCTCGTCGGCGAGACCGTGGAACGCGCGCACGTCGCGGACCAGATCGCCGAATTCGCCGCCGCTCGCAAGTTCAGGCGCCAGCAGCCAGCGTTGCAGTTCCGGATCGGCGATCTCGAGGAAGCGTTCGAACCGGGTCAGCGCGGCGGCATCGAAGCCGTCGAGGCGCGCATCCGCGTAGCGTCCCACCAGCCAGTCCATCTCCTTGGTGCCGCGATGATGGGCGCGGTAGGCGGCGCGCCGCCGGCGGGTTTCGATGTCGATTGTCAAGGGCCGCCTCGCGTCAGTTTGCGGTTGAGCGCCTGTTGGCAAACGTGTCGCGCGCTTGACGCCCGCCCCGAGTGCCGCTTTGCTCAACGAAAAGATGGCTCCGCGTCGTATACGATCGCAGCCACATTCCGCAAGCCACCGGTTTGGTCCGCCCGGCAGCCGGGTGGCGCGGCGGGCTTGTTTCAGGGAACCCGACCCCCAGCATGCGCCCGACAGAGCTCCAGCCGCTGTTCGCGTCCGCCCAGTCGTTGGCAGGAATAGGCCCGCGCTTGGCGCTGTTGCTGAAGAAGGCGCTGGCGCTGCCCCCCGGCGTCGCCGAGCCGCGCGTCGTCGACGTGCTTTGGCATCTGCCGACCGGTGTCGTCGACCGGCGCGCGGAGCCGCATGTCGCCGACGCGGTGCCGGGTTCGATCGTGACCTTGAAAGTCCGCGTGCTGAGGCACAAAGCGCCGCCGCGCGGCATGGGCAAGGCGCCCTACAAGGTCACCGTCGAGGACGATACCGCGCGCCTCGATCTGGTATTCTTCCACGCCGAGCGCAAATTCGTCGAGCGCCAGTTGCCGGAGGGTGAGGTGCGCTACGTCTCGGGGCGCATCGAGCGCTACGGCGATGCGCTGCAGATGACGCACCCCGATTACATCGTCGCCGAGGACGCGCGCGGCGACCTGCCGCTGCTGGAGCCGGTCTATCCGTTGACCGCAGGGCTTTCCGGCAAGGTGCTGGTGAAAGCGGCGCGGCAGGCAATCGAGCGCATACCAGAGTTTCCAGAGTGGCAGCGCGCCGACGTGATGGCCAGCCGCGGCTGGCCCGACTTCGCAACGGCGATCGAGCGCCTGCACATGCCCGAGGACGCCAGCGACGTCTCCCCGGCGTCGTTGCCCTGGCAGCGCCTCGCCTACGACGAACTGCTCGCCGGGCAATTGGCGCTCGGTCTCGTCCGCCAGCGGGTGAAGGCGCAGAAGGGGCGCAGCGTGACGGGGGACGGCCGCATCCGGGCGCGCATCCTTGCGGCGCTCCCCTTCGACCTCACCAAGTCGCAGAAAACCGCTCTCGCCGAGATCGAAAGGGATATCGCCGCACCGTTCCGCATGCTGCGCCTGCTGCAAGGCGATGTCGGCTCGGGCAAGACCGCCGTCGCCTTGATGGCCATGGCGATCGCCGTCGAAGCCGGCGCGCAGGCCTGTCTGATGGCACCGACGGAAGTGCTGGCGCGCCAGCATCTCGAAACGATTGAGCCGCTGGCCGAGGCCGCGGGTCTTGCTGTCGCCGTGCTGACGGGCCGCGAGAAGGGCCGCGCGCGAAAAGACATTCTCGAACGCCTCGCCGCGGGTGCGATCGACATCGTCATCGGCACGCACGCGCTGTTCCAGGACGACGTCGCGTTCCGCGATCTCGCGCTCGCGGTCATCGACGAGCAGCACCGCTTCGGCGTCCATCAGCGCCTCGCGTTGCAGTCGAAGGGCGGCGACGGCGGCGCCAACGTGCTCGTCATGACGGCGACGCCCATCCCGCGCACGCTGCTGATGACGCACTACGGCGACCTCGACGTCTCGCGGCTGACCGAGAAACCGGCGGGACGCAAGCCCGTCGTCACGCGCGCGGTGCCCCTCGACACCATCGAACGGCTGATCGAGCGGATCCGCGCGCAATTGGACGAGGGCGCGCAGGTCTACTGGGTCTGCCCGCTGATCGAGAGTTCGGAAAAATCCGATCTCGCAGCAGCCGAAGAACGCCACGCCCATCTGGTGCAGCGGTTGGGCGAAGGCGTCGCTGGACTGCTGCACGGCGGCATGTCGGGCGCGGCGAAGGACGAGACGATGGCCGCCTTCGCGGCGAACCGCCTGAAGGTGCTGGTTGCAACGACGGTGATCGAGGTCGGCGTCAACGTGCCGAACGCCAATATCATGGTCATCGAGCATGCCGAACGCTTCGGCCTCGCCCAGTTGCATCAGCTTCGCGGCCGCGTCGGGCG
>JBKBNR010000064.1:0-10919 GCA_046295315.1 Hyphomicrobiaceae bacterium | reverse complement strand
CCGTGGGCCGAGATCGTCGAGCCGGTGATGAAGCCGGCATCGTCGGACGCCAGGAACACCACGCAGCGCGCGATCTCTTCGGGCTCACCGAGGCGGCCGACCGGGATCTGCGGCAGGATGTTCTTCTCCAATACATCCGGCGCGATGGCCTTGACCATCTCTGTCGCGATGTAGCCCGGGCAGATGGCGTTCACGGTGATGCCGGCGCGGGCACCTTCCTGAGCCAGCGCCTTGGTGAAGCCGAGGTCACCCGACTTCGCGGCGGAATAGTTCACCTGGCCCATCTGGCCCTTCTGGCCGTTGATCGACGAAATGTTGATGACGCGGCCGAACTTGCGCGCCCGCATGCCCTCCCACACCGGCCGGGTCATGTTGAACAGACCGTTGAGGTTGGTGCCGATGACCTCGTCCCACTGCTGCTTGGTCATCTTGTGGAACATGCCGTCGCGGGTGATGCCGGCGTTGTTCACCAGCACGTCGACGGGGCCCAAGTCCTTCTCGACGCGCTTCACGCCCTCGGCGCAAGCATCGAAGTCGGCCACAGACCACTTGTAGACCGGGATGCCGGTCTCGGCCTGGAACTGCTGCGCGGCGGCGTCGTTGCCGGCGTAGTTGGCGGCGACGCGATAGCCCTTCTGCTTCAATGCCACCGAGATCGCTTGGCCGATGCCGCGCGAGCCGCCAGTGACGATTGCCACTCTTGCCATGAAATTTCCTCCCTAGTTCCCCTCGCCGTGGTTGCGGCGGGTGAAGCATTGTTCCGTCTCAGTACAACGTCGATTGTTATTCGGGGCGGGCAGCCTCGGCCAGCGCTTCAGCGCTGGCCGATCGCGGGTTCGTGGATTGCTGGCGCGTTGCGATCAGTCGCGTTCGACGCACATCGCCACGCCCATGCCGCCGCCGATGCACAGCGTGGCGAGGCCCTTCTTGGCGTCGCGGCGCTGCATTTCGAACAGCAGCGTATTGAGCACGCGCGCGCCTGACGCGCCGATCGGATGGCCGATGGCGATGGCGCCGCCGTTGACGTTGACCTTGTCGGTATCCCAGCCGATCCCTTTGTTGACGGCGCAGGCCTGCGCGGCGAAGGCCTCGTTGGCCTCGACGAGGTCGAGATCTTCCTTCTTCCAGCCAGCGCGCTCCAGCGCCTTCTTGGATGCCGGAATCGGCCCCGTCCCCATGATCGAGGGATCGACACCCGCGTGCGCCCACGAGGCGATGCGCGCCATCGGCTTCAAGCCGCGGCGGTTGGCCTCGGCGAGCGTCATCAGCACGACGACGGCGGCGCCGTCGTTGATGCCGGAAGCGTTACCAGCGGTGACTGTGCCTTCCTTCGGATCGAAGGCGGGGCGCAATTTGGTGAGGCTGTCGACCGTGACGCCCGATTTGATGTACTCATCGGTATCGACGATGGTATCGCCCTTCTTGCCCTTGATCGTGACAGGCGCGATCTCATCCTTGAATTTGCCGGCCTTCTGCGCCGCTTCAGCCTTGTTCTGCGAGGCGGCGGCGAACCTGTCCTGCTCGTCGCGCGTGATCTGGTACTGACGGGCGACGTTCTCGGCCGTGATGCCCATGTGATAGTTGTTGAAGGCGTCCATCAGGCCGTCGCGCAGCATGGTGTCGAGCATTTTCATGTCGCCCATCTTGGTGCCGTTGCGCAGGTGTGCGACGTGCGGCGCCATGCTCATGCTCTCCTGACCGCCCGCAACGACCACGCGCGACGACCCGTCGAGGATCTGCTGCATGCCGAGCGCCACGGCGCGCAGGCCAGAGCCGCACAGCTGGTTCATGCCCCAGGCCGGGCTGTCGACCGGAATGCCAGCCGCGATGGACGCCTGGCGGGCGGGGTTCTGTCCGGCGCCGGCGGCGAGGATCTGGCCAAGTATCACCTCATCGACATCGCCACCCTCGAGGTTGGCGCGCTTCAGCGCTGCCTTGATCGCAACCGCGCCGAGTTCGTGCGCGGGCACCGCGGCGAGGGCGCCGTTGAAGCTGCCGACGGGGGTGCGTGCCGCGCTGACGATCACGATCGTCTGGTTATCGCTGCTCATTCTTCTTTTTCCTCCTTGGGGTGGTCGGGGCCGGTCTCAGGACTGTCGGTGATGCGCCTCGGAGCGGTTGCGCTTCGGGGGGGGGGTGACGCCGGGGATCTTCCGGGCCCGAGATAGCGCGAAAACCGCGCCTCGCGGCTGCATTCCTCCGGTCGACCCGTTGGGCCGTCGAAGGCCGTAGCGCAGTTTCCCGGGCAAGACGAGCCCTTCGATCGGTCGGACGATAGCAGGTGCGAGAAGCTGACCGCAATTCAGACATGAGGTGGAGGCAACTGCATAATTGCCGGTCATAAACGGCTTTGCCGATACAAAATCGCATGTTAGGCTTTCGCATCGCACAATGCTGGAGCCGGAACTTATCCGGTCAAGAGCCGGGAACCAAGCGGGAGCCGACGTCGTCGCCGAACACCGTATTGCAGGTGACCGCGCCGCGCCCCTCCCCGCTGGCCATGCTCCGGCAACTCATACGTCGTCGGTCGAAATCTCAATCAAGCATCGGGCGTCAGAAGAGATGTTGAACAAGTCGGAAGGCCAGACCGAGAAACGGGAATCGGTCGTCATCAAGAAGTACGCGAACCGCCGTCTCTACAATACCGAGACGAGCACCTACGTGACGCTTGAAGACCTGGCGCAAATGGTTCGCAACGATCGCGACTTCGTGGTCTATGACGCCAAGTCGGGCGACGACCTCACCCACTCGGTTCTGACCCAGATCATCGTCGAGCAAGAGGGACGCTCGGGCGGCCAGACCCTTCTGCCGGTGCCGTTCCTGCGTCAGCTCATCCGCTTCTACGACGACAGCATCGGCCGCATGGTGCCGAGCTACCTGCAGTTCAGCCTCGAGACGCTGGCCAAGGAGCAGGAGCGCTTCCGCTCGCAGTTCGCCAATGCGTTCGGCAACCCCGCCGCCGCCTTCGAGGCGTATCAGGAGCAGGCGCGGCGCAACATGGCCATGTTCGAGAAGGCGATGTCGATGTGGACACCCTTCGGTACGCCGCCGGGCATGCCCTACCCCAAGCGCGCTGACGACGCCAGCGCGCAACTTTCAGAACCCGCCCCCCCGCAGCCGTCGCGCGACGAAATCGGCGAGTTGAAAGCCCAGCTCGCCGCCATGCAGGCGAAGATCGAAAAGCTCAGCGACGGCAAGTGACGGCCAGTGCCTCGCCTGGCGCGGACGGGGGTGTGATCGCAGAGTGCGGATGCGGATGTCGTCGCAGGGTGCGGATTCGGGTGTGGTCGCAGATGTGACAACCGCAGCGCGCCCCGCGCTCGCTCGACGCGCTCGAGCGCGGTTCAGGCGGCGACCGGCTCGACGTAACTTTCCGCGCTGATCGGCATACCGTAAAGGAACCCCTGCAGATAGTCGATGCCGGCTTCGGCCAGCATCGTCGCGGTGGCTTCGTCGGCGACCCACTCGGCAACCGTTTCCATACCGAACGTCGCCGCGATTTCGACCATCGTGCGGATGAAGACCTGATCGGACGTGTCCGCCAGCAGGTTGTGCACGAAAGCGCCGTCGATCTTCACCATGTCGACGGCCAGCCGCTTCAAGTTCTTGAACGACGTGTAGCCCGCTCCGAAGTCGTCGATTGCGACGCGGCAGCCCATCTCCTTGAGCGTGTCGACGAAATGCGCTGATTGATCGACATCCTGGATCGCCGCCGTTTCGGTGATCTCGATGACGAGCCGCTCGGTGAGCGCGCGGTCGCCGCGAGTCAGCTCGCGGATCGCCGCCATCCATTCCTCGTCACCCGATGTCAACCCGGAGACGTTGAGCGACAAGCGCAGCTTCGGGTGCTTCGCCAGCAGCGCCACCGCCATCTCCAAGGTCCGCCGGTCGACGAGGCGCGCCATGCCGAGCTGTTCGGCGACGGGAATGAACTCGCCCGCCGAAACAACGCTGCCGTCGCTCTTCTCCATGCGCAGCAGGCATTCATAGATCACCGGCTTGCGCGTCGCCGCGCTGACGATCGGCTGCAGCACCAGTCGCATCCGGTCTTCGTCCAGTGCCGCCACGACCTCGTCGGCGACCGAGATCGAACGCTGTCGCGTCGTCTCGCGCGTCGGGCTCGGCTCATAGGCCATGAAGCAGTCGAAGCGCTTCGATCGCGCCTTGTCGAGCGCCTGCAGCCCGGCGCTCAACGCCGAGTGCACCGTCGAGGCCTGATCGGGCATGATCACGCCGCCGATCGAGATCGTCGCGGTGAGCGGGCAGGCGGACGAACGGATCGATGCCGTGCGGACGGCGCGAATGAAGCGGCCGGCGGCGATGCGCATCGCGCCCGGTCCGCAATCGTTCAACACGATGCCGAATTTGTTCGAGGAGTAGCGGCCGAGCGTGTCGCCGGCGCGCAGCTTATCCTTCATGATGCGGCCCACCGCCGCGATCAGTTCGTCGCCGACGTCGAAACCGAACGTCTGATTGACGACGGCCAAATTGTTGATGGCGACCATGAGGAACGCCGACGGCTGCCGGTTGCGCATGGAGCGGGCGATCACCGCGCCGACCGCCTCGGTCAGCCGGATGCGGTTGAGTTGTCCCGTCAGTTCGTCGTGGTCGCTACGGAACAGCAGTCGCTGCTCCTCGAGATAGTCGTCGTTGACGATGCGAACGACGCCGCGCGCCTTGACCGGATGCCCCTCGGCATCGACCCACACCCGGCCATGATCCTCGATCCAGACCGCGCCCTGCTCGCGTCCGCCGTCGGGCTGGAAGCGATACTGCAGGCGATACGGCACGCCCCGCTCGCCGGCATCTATGGCGCCACGCGAGACCGCATCCTTCCAGCGTCCCACATGCTCCGGCGCAATATTCTGCTGATAGTCCTGGCCCGTGGCGATCAGCGCGATGTCTTCGACCTGCAGCACCTGACCGGCGTTGCTTTCCCAGTCCATGCGGTCGGTGACGAGATCCCATATGTAGGCCGTTTCCGCCGTGGTCGACACCAGACCGACGAGGTCGAGCGCTTCCGAAACCACGGGCGGCTCCGCGAGCCGGTTGCCCGCCGGACCATCGACCAGGGGGGCTGCGTTTGTGGCGGCGATATGCGACACGCTGATTTCCATGTGTGCAAGCAGCCGGACGATCGCGGCGCGAACTATCGAGACTGCGGCAAACTGCATTCCGGTTCAGTTGAAGAAAGCTAGTGTCAAAATCCTAAGAACACCTGAACACATCGCGCGCCAGCGTCGCCCGGACCGTCACCCGGCACAAACGAAATCGGCGGCCGAGGGGCCGCCGACTGGTCCAGGAATTCACACCGCGATAGGGGGCGCGCTCAGTTGTCCATGGTGCCGAAGCCGATGTCGCGGCGGGCGACGCGAATGCCGATGGTGTAGCCGGCGATGACGTCGATGAGCGTCGCCACCATGACGGTGAAGAACACCGAGGTGAAGGCCTTGTCGACCAGCAGGAATTCGATGAGACAGGCGATGAACACGAGCATCGACAAGCCGTGATCGAGCAGCGAGGCGGTCGACGTGTATGTGGCCTTGATGATCTCGACGAAGAGCAGCAGCAGCGTCACCAGGATAATGAGGTCGCCGGTCGTGAACGACCAGCGTGCATCGCCGCGCACGGACGGCAGCGAGAAGATCACGTCGCGCAGGCCATAGTCGTTGGCTGCCGAGCCGCCACCCACCAGCACGAAGACGTTGTACATGATGAACGCAATGATCATCAGTGGCAGCGATCTGAGCGACATGTGGTTCCCCTGAGCTTTGCGACCGAGCCTCGATATATCCCGGTCATGACAGAACTTGGACGGTTTCGCGCGGATCGGCGCGGGTCGGCCAGCCGAGGTTACACGGATTTGACGCTGAGCCGCTGCCGATGACGGTCAGACTTCGACCTTCGGCGGCAGAATCTGGCGGCCGCGGTACTTGCCCGATTTCAGGTCGATGTGGTGCGGACGGCGGCGCTCGCCCGAATCCTTGTCCTCGACATAAACTGGCGTCGACAGAGCATCGTGCGAACGGCGCTGGCCGCGCTTCATCGGCGAAACTTTCTTCCTCGGAACTGCCATCGGATAGAACTCCATCAAGTGATAAAGCGCCGGTGCCGCCACCGCTGCGGCTGGTAGGCCGGCGGTGTCGTCACGGCGCACGAGTGGCGAGGCTCGGGGGCGGAGCCGGACCTATAGGGCCGATACCGCACCGCGCAATGAGATTGCCGGGCTTATACTGGCAATCGTCCGCCTTTGCCAGAGCGAATCTGCCGTCGGACCAGCCGGCGGCGTCGGTGCTGCCGATTGCCGCTGGCAGAACCACTGCGAGGCCGCCGCTCAGTTCGGGCTCGGCGACAGCAAATGCAGCCGCTGCATGCGACGCCACAATGTCGTTCGATCGACCCCGAGCAGCTTCGCCGCCAGAGAGCGATTGCCGTTGGCTCGCGCCAGTGCCTCGCGGATCTCGCGGCGCTCCTGATCCTCCTCGTCGGCTTCGGCATTGAAAACCGCGTCATGGCGCGGCGCTGGCTGCCCGCCGGCCGTCCACCCGCTCTTCGCCAGCACGCTGGAACGGATCTGCTCGGGAAGGCTCTCTGGCATCACCGTGCCATCGATCGCGCAAATCAGCGCGTGCTCGACCGCGTTCTCAAGCTCGCGGACGTTGCCCGGCCAATGATAGTTCATCAGGATCTTCATCGCCTCCGAACTGCACGAGATGCCTTTGGGATAGCCGCGGGTCTCGAGGTTCTCGCAGAAATGCTTGAGCAGCAACGGAATGTCGCCCGGGCGGTCGCGCACCGGCGGCACGAACAGCGTGAACACCGCGAGACGATAGTAGAGGTCGGCGCGGAACTCGCCGTCGTCGACCATTTCGCGCAAGGAGCGGTTCGATGCCGTGATGATGCGGATGTCGACGCTGACCGTCTTGTCCGAGCCGACGGGCTCGAATTCCTTGGCCTGCAACACGCGCAACAGTTTGGCTTGCAGGTGCATCGGCACCTCGGCGATCTCGTCGAGGAACAGCGTACCTCCGTGCGCCGCCTGGAAACGGCCCGGGCGGTCGCGCATTGCGCCGGTGAACGCGCCCTTGACGTGGCCGAAGAGTTCGCTCTCGATGAGGCTCGTCGGGATGGCGGCACAGTTGACCTCGACGAACGGCTTGTCGCCGCGGCGGCTCAGCCGGTGGATCAGACGGGCGATGTGGGTCTTACCCGTGCCGGACTCGCCCTGCAGCAGCACCGAGGCATTCGACGGCGCCACCTGATGCACGCGTTCGAGCAGCGCCAGCACCTTGCGATCATTTGTCACGAGATCGCCGCGCGAGCGGTCGATGAGCATCTCGAGGCGATACCGCTCCGACACATCGCGGATGATGACGAGACGCATGGCGCCGAGCGACTGGCACGAGATGCAGGTATGGAATTCGAGATGACGCGTCTCGCCGCCGACGTTGAGACGCCGTTGGAATCGAACGAAATCCGCGCCATCGACCACCTTGGTCAAGGCGTCGGATGCGCCGCGCGCAGCGGCCGCTATGGCCTCGTCCAGCGAGCGGCGGTCGTCGATGCCGAGCACACCGCGAAGCGACGTCAACGGCTCATTTCCTGCGGCGCCCAGCAGCGCGCCGGCGGCTGGATTATGGTAAAGAATAGCGCCGTCGAGGTTGGCGACGATCACGCCTTCATCTATAAAAGACACGACCGCCTCCAACAGCAGACGAAGTTGATCGCTGGTGGGTGTTTCCACGAGCCATCCTCCCGGTAACCATTAACTTTATTTATTGGCGGGTGATTCCCGCGGGCTTTTATCTGCGACGCATTGTTGCAATCGTCGAGGTGTTGCGCAACACCTGTTTCATTGATTTCTTTACTTTGACGAAAGAAATCAACAGACTGTATACTTGTATAAGTCGCTCATGACTTGGCGATCGCGCAACACGCGCAACAGCACCGTTTTGCATTTTCCATTTATATTCAATGCGTTGGAGAGTGGCACGCGCATTGCATATTAACTCGCGAATACTCGACCCCGTTTGGGGCAAGGGTCGTCAAGAACCCGGAGCGAGGGAGGATGGCGGAGGTGAAAGACCTGTTTTCGGATCGTTGGCTGGCGCGATTTGCCGAGGCCTGGAATTCCGAGCCCGAACTGACCGATGCGCTCGGCCGTATCAGTTTCGACGCGACCATCGGTTACGGGTTCAAGGGTGAGGAGCGGCCGCGCGGGGTCGTTGTCGTTCGCGATGGCCGGGTCGTCGCGACGCTCGACTGGGACATGCGCGCCGAACCTTCGACCTGGCAGAGCTGGCTCGACGAGCCGCCAGGCATGATGAGCGTCGGCATGGCCTACACCACATCCAAACTTCAATTCGTCGTCGGCGACTACGCGGCCATGATCAAGGACCCGCATATGGCCGGCCCCTTCATGAAGAGCTTTGCAGTTATGGCGAGGGTTTGATGACAACGTCGAAGTCGATTGGCGCTGCCCTGGTGGCGTTTGCAACATTCGGCGGTGCCTTCGGCGCCGCCGCGACCGAGTACCGGACCGCTCCTGTCACGACCGAGCGTTCCAATCATTTGACCACGGTCGGCGGCACAGTGATCCCTTATAAAGAGGTGACGCTCACCGCGCAGATACCCGGTCCCGTGAAGCTGGTCGCCGGCCGTGAGGGCGACAGTGTCCAGGCCGGGCAGGTCGTCGTCGCCATCAATGACGACGAGCTGCAGGCGATGAAGCGCGCCGCCGAAGCGCAACTCACCGCTGCAGAAGCCGGGCTGCGCAACGCCCAGGTGCAATACTCGCGCGAACTCTGGTCACCGCGCACCGGTCAGCCGACCGGCATGGGTCTGCCGTCGATGATGGACCAGTTCATGCGCCCGTTCTCCGGCCAGTATTCGGGTCCGAACGATCCCAACGTGCGCCGCTACGCCGACCTTCACGGCCAGGCCAAGGCGGTCGATGACGCCCGCAGTGCCATCCTCCAGGCCCGCGCGCAGATCGAACAGCTCGACGCCAAGATCCGTGACGCCAGCCTGACCGCACCCTTCGACGGCGTCATCGTCAAGAAGTTCGTCGAGCAGGGCGACACGATCCAGCCCGGCCAGCCGATGGTCAAGATCGCCTACACGCAATACCTCCGCATCCAGGCGGAGGTGCCGGTCGGCCTGGTCTCGTCGCTGCGCATCGGCGAGTTCCTGCCGGCCCGCATCGACGTCGGCCAGGGCATCCCGGTGCAGGCCCGCGTTTCGCAGATCTTCCCGATGGCCGACACGGCGCGCCACACCGTTACCGTCAAGCTCGATCTGCCGAGCGGTCTGCCGGGTGGTCCCGGCAGCTATGCCGAGATCATGATCCCCGATCACACGACACAGGCAAGCGGCGTTCCGTCGGTACCGCGCGAAGCGCTCATCTGGCGGGGTAGCCTGCCGGCCGTGATGGTCCTGCGCGATGGCAAACCGACGATGCGCGTCGTCCGCCTCGGCGGGCCCTTGCCGGACGGTCGCGTCACGGTGCTTTCGGGCCTCGTCGGCGGCGAGCAGGTCATTCTTCAATCGCCGGGAGCGCCGATGCCGACGCCGCAGGCGATGCAGTCAGGCCGATAGACGGCCGATTGTCGAGTTGGGTCACAGAGTCACACGACGAGGAACGACGCATCGCTCGCCGTCCGCGGTCCTTCACCGCCGCCGGACGCCGGGTTGAGAACATCAGGAACGAACGGCCGTGTCCAACGCCAGCGATCATAACCCGACAGCCGGGACGAAAGTTCACGCCCCCGAGTCGCCCGGCCTCGCCGGTGTCACGGCGCGGATGTTCATCCACTCACCGCTGACACCGTTGTTCCTCGTGGCGCTGCTGCTGATCGGCCTGCTCGGCCTCGTCATCACGCCGCGCCAGGAAGACCCGCAGATCTCGGTGCCGATGGTCGACGTGATGTTCCGTTTCCCCGGCGCCTCGTCCGAGCTGGTGGCATCTCTCGCCACCGATCCGCTCGAGCGGATGATGAGCGAGATTCCCGGCGTCGAGCACGTCTACTCGGCGTCCGAGCGCGGCGGCGGCATGGTCACCGTGCAGTTCGTCGTCGGCGAAAAGATGGAGCCGTCGCTCGTCAAGCTCTACGACAAGCTGGCCTCCAACCTCGACAAGATCCCGCCCGGCGTCTCGCAGCCGATGGTCAAGCCGCGCGGCATCGACGACGTGCCGACGGTCACCTTCACGCTCTGGTCGAAGGAACTCGACGACGCGGCACTGCGCCTCATCTCGCTGGAAGTGCTGCAACGCCTCAAGACCGTACCCGACACAGCGCAATCGTTCATCGTCGGCGGCCGGCCGGAAGAAATCCGCGTCGAGGTCATGCCCGAGCGGCTGAAGGGCTACGGCGTCTCCGTGGCGCAACTCGCCAGGACCATTTCCGCTGCCAACGACCGCAGCGACATCGGCACCGTCGAGACCGGCGGCAACCATTTCCGCGTCTACACCGGCCGCTTCCTCCAGCACGCCCGCGACATCGAGAACCTGATCGTCGGCGTGCAGAATGGTGCGCCGGTTTATGTGCGCCAGGTCGCCAAGGTCATCGAAGGGCCGGGTGAAGCCATCAATGTGGTGCAGTACTTCTCAGGTCCGGCGGCCGACAAGGCGCAGGCGCTGTCGAAAGGTGCTCCCGCCGTCACCATCGCCATCGCCAAGAAGGGCGGCTCCAACGGCGTCACCGTCGCGAACGCACTGCTCGAGAAGATGGACAGCCTCAAGGGCACCGTCATTCCCGACAACGTCCATGTCGAGATCACGCGCAACTACGGCGAGACCGCGAACGACAAGGTCAACGAACTGCTGCTCAAGATGTTCATCGCTACCGGTGCGGTGTGCGCGCTCATCTATCTGTTCCTCGGCCTGCGCCCGACCATCGTCGTGCTGGTGGTCATTCCGA
>JBKBNR010000063.1:0-10920 GCA_046295315.1 Hyphomicrobiaceae bacterium | reverse complement strand
AACACATGAAAAAGTGTTCAATAGTCGAATTCAAGAGGCGGCACGACGCTCCGGGCCCGACGCTCAGCGCGCCAAACGACCGCCCTGAGAGACAGGCAGCTCACGCGCCAGTCCGATTTGGGAGGACGTCTGAATGAGTGTTGACGCAAATGTTGCGGACGGCAGCGGCGAACCCGGCGCGGCTAAAGCCCCGGTCGATCAACCGCAGTGGCTGCGCTCCTATCCTCATAACATCGTCTGGCGGCAGACGTTCACGCCGAAGCCACTCTATGCGCTGCTGGATCGTGCCGTGGCGAGCAACGCCACGCGAACCGCGACCAACTTCCTCGGCAAGACGACCAGCTATGGCGAGCTTGGCGCCCAGGTCGAAAAAGTTGCCGCCGGCCTGCAACGCATGGGCGTGCGCAAAGGCACCCGCGTCGGTCTATTCCTGCCGAACTCGCTGACCTTCATCGTCTACTATTACGCGATCCTGAAGGCCGGCGGCACGGTGGTGAACTACAATCCGCTCTACACGGTCGACGAACTGTCGTTTCAAATTAAGGACAGCGGCACTGAAATCATGGTGACGCTCGATCTGAAGATGCTGTTCGACAAGGTCGAGGCGCTGCTCACCTCGAAGGTGCTCGGCCGCGCCGTCGTCGCCTCGTTCACGGGGCTGCTGCCGGGCACCAAGTCCGTGCTGTTCCGACTGTTCAAGGGCAAGGAACTCGCCAGCCCGAGCGCATCACCTGCACGCGCGGCGGTGACGCTGGAGACCGATCTCGTCGCCGGCGTCGGCGCCCGCACCCCGGTCGCCATCGACCCCGAGACCGACATCGCCGTGCTGCAATATACCGGCGGCACCACCGGCACGCCGAAGGGCGCCATGCTGACGCACGCCAACTGCTACATCAACACGTTGCAGGTCGTCTCGTGGGCGCCTGATCTCAAGGACGGCGAGGAGCGCGTCATGGGCGTGCTGCCGTTCTTCCATGTCTTCGCGATGACCGTCGTGATGAACTTCGGCATCGCCAAGATCGCCGAGATCGTCATCATGCCGCGCTTCGTGCTGGACGACGGCCTGAAGCTCATCAACCAGACCAAGCCGACGGTGATGCCCGGCGTCCCGACGCTATTCACCGCGATCGCCAACCACGCCAAAATCAAGAGCTACGATCTCTCCTCGCTCAAGTTCTGCCTGTCGGGGGGCGCGCCGCTGCCCGTCGAGGTCAAGGAGCGCTTCGAGAAGCTTACCGGCTGCAAGCTCGTCGAAGGCTACGGGCTATCCGAGAGCTCGCCCGTCGCGACGTGCAATCCACTCGAGGGTCCGACGCGCGCCGGCAAGATCGGCATCCCCCTCCCCGCGACCTACATCTCTCTGCGCTCGCTCGACGACCCCGAAGTGGAGGTTCCGCAGGGCGAAAAAGGCGAAGTCTGCATTTCCGGGCCGCAGGTGATGAAAGGCTACTGGAACAAGCCGGCGGAGACGGCGGCGGTGTTCACCAAAGACGGCTTCCTGCGCACGGGTGACGTGGCGCGTATGGACGAAGCCGGGTTCTTCGCCATCGAGGATCGCATCAAGGATCTCATCATCTGCTCGGGCTATAACGTCTACCCGCGCCAGATCGAGGAGCGCATCTACGAGATCCCGGAAGTCGAGGAAGTCACCGTCATCGGCATCAAGGACAAGTATCGCGGCGAGGCGCCCAAGGCCTTCATCAAGCTGAAGGAGGGCCAAAAGCTGACCGCCGAGGCGGTTATGGCTTACCTCGCGACGAAGATCTCGAAGATCGAGCTGCCGGCCGAGATCGAATTCCGCGCCGCGCTGCCGAAAACGATGATCGGCAAGCTGTCCAAGAAAGAACTGAAGCAGGAAGAAGCCGAGCGACAGGCGAAGGCCGGAGCATGACCACCGACACCAACGATCAAGAGCGCCAGACGGCGAGAGCCGGGGCACCCCGGAAAGCCGTGTCGCAGGCGAACGAGACGGGCGATGCCGACCGCACGTTCTCGATCGGCGAACTGGCGCACGAGTTCGACATCACCACACGCACGATCCGCTTCTATGAAGCGCGCGGGCTGATCTCGCCCCAGCGGTCGGGCACCAACCGCATCTACTCGCGGCGCGACCGCGCGCGGCTGAAGCTGATCCTGCGCGGCAAGAACCTGGGCTTCAGCCTCGAGGACATCGCGGAGTATCTGAAGCTCTACGACGTCGATCCCTCACAGCGGGCGCAGACCGAGTTGCTGGTCGGCAAGGTCGACGCGGCAATCGCCGATCTGGAAGCGAAGCGTTCCGACATAGAGCGCGCGTTGCGCGACCTCACTGAGATCCGGACCAAGTGCGCCGAGTTCCTGCGGGCGATGTCGGCGGAGTGACGGCGTTCCCTACTCGCCGATGATCTTCACCAGCACGCGCTTGCGCCGCCCGCCATCGAACTCGCCGTAGAAAATCTGTTCCCATGGGCCGAAATCGAGGCGGCCGTTCGTGATCGCGACGACGACCTCGCGGCCCATCACCTGACGCTTCATGTGGGCGTCCGCGTTGTCCTCGCCGGTGCGGTTGTGCCGATAGCCCGCCACCGGTTCGTGCGGCGCCAGCTTCTCGAGCCAGACCTCGTAATCGTGATGCAGCCCGCGTTCGTCGTCGTTGATGAAAACCGACGCCGTGATGTGCATCGCATTGACCAGCACGAGACCTTCGCGCACGCCGCTCTCCGCCAGGGCTCGCTCCACCTCCGGCGTGATGTTGACGAACGCGCGCCGCCCGGCGACGTCGAACCACAACTCCTTGCGGTATGATTTCATCTCTGCCCCTCAAGCATAGAGATCGGCGCGCGTCGGCGGCAACGGCGGCGGACGCTTCGGCGACTTTGAGCAGAGCGTCTGGAACAGCCGCGCCGTGCCGCGCTCGAAGGCGATGGCGCAGCCGGCCAGATAGGCGACATAGATGCGGTACTTGGCTTCGCCGACGATTGCGATCGCCTCGTCCTTGCGGCTCGTCAGCCGCTCGCACCACAGCCGGCAGGTGCGCGCATAGTGCATGCGCCAACCTTCCACATCGTGGACCTCGAACCCGGCGCGCTCCATGGCTGAGACCGTGTGGCCGATGTCGTCGAGCGCGCCGCCGGGGAAGATGTATTTGGCAAGCGCTTTCTGCTCGGGGCGCCATCGCTCGGGCAGCAGGCGGCCCGGCTTCTTGGCGCGGCGCGAGATGGCATGGTTGAGGAACAAGCCGTCGTCCGAGAGCAGCGAGCGCATCTTGTTCATGTAGGTTGGAATGTTCTCAAGGCCGATGGCTTCATACATGCCGACGCTGGCGATCTTGTCGAAGGTGCCCGTGCAGTCGACGTAATCGACCAACTCGAACGTCACGCGGTCCTCGAGCCCGAGGCGTTTCACCTTCTCGCGCGCGAAGGCGAGTTGTTCTTCCGACAGCGTGATGCCGTGCGCCCGAACGCCGTAGTGCTGCGCTGCGTGACAGACGAGACCGCCCCAGCCCGAGCCGATGTCTAGGAACCGATCGCCGGGCTTCAGGCGCAGCTTGCGGCAGACCATGTCGAGCTTGTTCTTCTGCGCCGTCGCGATGTCCTGCTCCCAATCGTGAAAATAGGCGCAGGTATAGACCATCTCGTCGCAAAGAAAGAGCGCATAGAAATCGTTCGACAGATCGTAATGGAAGGAGATGTAGTCCTTGTTGTCGGCGGTCTTGCGCCGCCGCCCGACGATGTCACCGTCGAATGCACCCTGTTCGCCCGGCGCTCCACCGGGCGCAAACAGGAACGGCGACAGCTTCGCCGCAAGGCGCACCGCGTCAAGCCCCTTGAGCTTTACCGAACGCCCGCCGCGATTGAGTTGGCGGCCGAGGTCGATGAGCGAGCCGCCAGCGATGTCGATGCGCTTGTCGATGTAATGTCGAATGATCGTGTCGAGGTTCGGCGACCGCAGCGACGATGCGATGACACCCGCATCCGCGATCACGATTTCGAGCGGGCTCGTGACATGGCTGCCGAGCGCCACGCGCGAGCCGTCCCACAGCCGCACCGAAGCGTCGATGTCGAGCGACTTCGCCAACTCGGCGATCACCTTGCGCGCGGCGTCGAGTTGCCGCGCCGCCGCTGAATTATCCGCCATTGCGACCTCCGGCCACGAATCCACCTTGGGACGTGCATAGCCGATACGCTGTCGTGCGTCTGCCCGGGCGTTATCCGAAGCGTCGAAAACACTTAATTTCGACCGCTCTCCAAGATCGCTGCGACGCCCATGCCGCCCGCGGTGCAGATGGAGATGAGGCCGCGCCCGCCATGCTGGGCGAGCAGCTCCGCGAGGTTCGCCGTGATGCGCGCACCGGTCGCCGCGAACGGGTGGCCGAGGGCCAGCGAAGATCCCTTCACGTTCATCTTCGCGCGGTCGATCGATCCCATCGGGGAATCGCGCCCCAGCTTGACGCGGCAGTACTCGGGATCCTCCCACGCTTTCAGCGTCGCCAGCACCTGTGCCGCGAAGGCTTCGTGAATCTCGTAGAAATCGAAATCCTGCAACGACAGCCCGGCGCGTTTCAGCATGTTGGAGACGGCGATGGTCGGCGCCATCAGCAGTCCCTCGCCGGCGACGAAATCGTTGGCACTCGTCTCACCGAACGTCAGGTACGCCTTGACCGGCAGCCCGCGCGCCCGCGCCCAATCCTCCGACGCCAGCAGCACCGCTGCCGCGCCATCCGTCATCGCGGTGGAGTTGCCCGCCGTCAGCGTGCCCGCCCCCGTCTTGTCGAACGCCGGCTTCAGCGTCGCCAGCTTCTCGACCGTCGTATCCTCGCGCAGGATGTTGTCGCGGTAGACGCCCGCATGCGGCACCAGCAGCCGATCCATCCACCCGTCCGCATAGGCTGCCGCCGCCTTCTTGTGGCTCTCGTAGGCGAGTTGATCCTGCTCCTCGCGGCCGATCCCCCACTCCTTCGCCATCAGTTCGCAATGCTGGCCCATAGTGAGGCCCGTGCGCGGCTCGCCCGTCGACGGCGGCAACGGCGCCAATTCCGACGGGCTCAGCCCCTTGAACACGCCGAGCTTACCCATCGTCGTCTTCTGCTGGCCGACTTCGGCGAGGCGGCGGGCGAACTTCTTCGAGAACACGATCGGCGGATCGGACGTCGTGTCGGTGCCGCAGGCGATGGCGCATTCGATCTGGCCCGTGGCGATCTTCGCCGCCGAGCCGAACGCCGCCTGCAGGCTGGTGCCGCACGCCTGCATCATGGTGATGCCGGGTGTCGACGGCGCAAGCGAGGTGCCGAGCAGCGCTTCGCGCGCCAGGTTCCAATCCTTGGAATGCGTGACGACGGCACCACCGACCACCTCGCCGACATGCGCACCCGCGAGGGCATACTTGTCGACCAGGCCGTTGAGCGCCGCGGTCAGCATGCCGAGGTTGGTCTCGTCGGCATAAAGCGTGTTGGAACGGCAGAACGGAATGCGTGTGCCGCCGACGACGGCAACGCGGCGCAGGGATGCGGTCATGGGGGCTTGCTCCTCGCTTACTCGGCAGCGGCGTCGGTGGTGGAGGTGGAGGCAGACGTGGAGGCAGCGGCTGTGGAGGCGTTGCCGCCGCTCTCGTTGCGATAGTTCAGCGGTCCGCCGCGGAACGGCGCGAAGCCGGTGCCGAAGATGACTCCCGCATCGACGAGATCGGCACTTTCGACGACGCCGTCACGAAGCGCCTTATTCGATTCCTCGATCAGCGGCTCGACGAGGTCGCGGCCGAGACGTTCGAGTTCCGCTTCATTGTACGTCTCGAGCTTTTTCTCCGGCTTGCCGTCCTTCCAGACGTAGAAACCCTCGCCCGACTTCTTGCCGAGTTTGCCTGATGCGACGAGCCGCTCGAGCCTGCCGCCCGCGCCCTCCGCCTCGAGGCCGAGAATCTTGCCGACATGCGCGCAAACATCCAGGCCGACGGTATCGGCGAGTTCGATCGGCCCCATCGGCATGCCGAAGACGCGCGCCGCTTCGTCGATCTTCTGCATGTCCTCGCCCTGATCGACGCGCTTCATGGCCGCCAGCATGTAGGGCGCCAGCACGCGGTTGACCAGAAATCCCGGCACGCTCTTGACCACCAGCGGGAACTTGCCGATGCCGGTGACGAAGGCGCTCGCCTTGCCGATCATCGCGGCGTCGCTTGCCGCCCCCCGCACCACCTCGACCAGCGGCATCTTGGCGACGGGATTGAAGAAGTGGATGCCGACGAGACGCGACGGGTCGGCCATCGCGGTGGCGATATCCTCGATCTGCAACGACGACGTGTTGGTCGCCAGCACACAATCGGGGCGCACCTTGGTCTCGATGTCGGCGAACAGTTTGCGCTTGATGTCGAGGTTCTCGACGATCGCCTCGATGACCACATCGGCCTGCGCCAGGCCGCGCCCGTGCGGATCACTGATGAGCCGCGCTCTGGCCGCATCACGCTGCGCTTTCGTCTTGAAACGCCGCGCGAACAATTTCCCCTGCGCTTCGATGCCCTTTGCGATCTGGTCGGCGGACAGATCCTGCAGCGTCACTTCCATGCCCGAGGCAACGGCGTAACCGGCGATGTCGGCGCCCATGGTGCCCGCTCCGATCACGTGCAAGCGGCGCGGCTTCCAGTCGAGGTCTTTCGGCGCCTGCGCCTTCAGCGCTTCCGACAGGCGGAACACGCGGCGCAGATTGCGCGCGGTGTCGGAAACCATCAAAGGCGCAAAGGCCCGTGTCTCGTGCGCCTTCATGGCGTCGAAGCTGCCGCCGTGCGCTTCGAAGAGGTCGATCAGCCGATAGGGTGCTGGATAGTGCGCCTCGCGCGCCTCGCGCTTCACCTGCTCGCGCATCTTTCCCGCGACGAACGAACGCGCCGGCCAGCGTGCGAGGATCATTTTCGATTGCGGCGCCGGCTTCGAGCGGCGCTTCTCGAGCACCGCTTTGCGCGCCGCCCAATGCAACGAGCCCTTCGCATCGACCAGTTGATCGACGAGGCCCTGCGCGCGCGCCGCCGACGCCGAGATCATGCGGCCGGTGAGCATCGCATCCATGGCTGCGATGGGGCCAGCTTGCCGGATCGAGCGCGCGGTGCCGTTGAAGCCGGGAAAGATGCCGAGCTTGACCTCGGGGAAACCGAAGCGCGTGCTCTCGTCGCGCGTCGCGATGCGATAGTGGCAGGCGAGGATCAATTCCAGCCCGCCACCGACGCAGACGCCATGCACGGCAGCGACGACCGGCACTTTCATCGCCTCGATGCGGTCGAGCATGGCGTTGACCGGGCGGATCGCGTCGCCAACGGCGGTTTCACTGGTCAGCAGGTCGAACTCGCGGATGTCGGCACCGACGATGAACCCCTTGTCCTTGCCGGACTGGATGACGAGGCCCTTGATCTCGCCGCCCCGCGCCGCTTCCTCGACACGGCCGACGATGCGCATCAGCTCTTCGAGCGGCCGGCGTCCGAGCGCGTTGGCGCTCTCCGCTTCGCGGTCGAACGTCGCCCAGGCAATTCCCTCGACGTCGACCGTCAATCGCCAATCCCTGAGATCGGTGAGCAACTCACGCGTCATTCGCGACACTCCTTCAGGTTCACACGTCCCGCGCCGTTCACTGCGCCGCTTCCGGCAGCACGGACGTCATATTGTGGCCCGGTTTCATGTAATTGGGCCGCACTTCGGCCGGATCGAAATGATCGACCGCGACGACACGGCCAACGAGGCGCTCGACCTCGCGCATCTGCTCCGCCTCGCTCTCGGTCAACACGCCCTTGGCAACCGCGTCACCGAACCAGTCGATGCCGTGATAGCGGCGAACGACGCCATCTCGTATCGCCTTCTCGAGCTTGCGCTCGATCGGTGCCGCAGCGATGACCTTGGCGAGCGTCACTTCGAGCAACCCGGTCGGGTCTTCGACATCGTTCGAGACGTAGATGTCCCGCGTAAGACGGTCGCGAACCTCGCCCGGTTCCAAGGCGGCGCGCGCAATCTCGCGGCCCAGCGCGTCGCTCGCCGGTTTGCGGCGGCGGCCGAGCGGGAACACGCAGAGCCGCATCAGCAGCCGCGCCGGCAGCAGCGGGAAGTTGTCGATCGTACCCGCGATCGCCTCGTCGAAGCGGTGCAGCGCGTTGCGTGCCGCCAATTCGACGATTCGTTCGTCGGCCACCGGCTTGCCGTCGTCCTCGAAACGCTTCAGCACGCACGACAGCAGGTAGAGTTCGGAGAGGGCATCGGCGAGCCGCCCGGTCAGCTTCTGCTTGGTCTTCAGCCCGCCGCCCAGAATCGCCACCGTCAGATCGGCGACCAGCGCGAACGAGCGGCTCGAACGCGACAATTGCCGATACCAGCGCGCGGTGCCGTAAGCGCGATCAGGAGCGTCGGCAAGATTGCCGCCGGTGATGTTGTGGAACAGCGCACCGAAGATGTTGGCGAGCGCGAAAGACACATGACCTGAGAACGCCGCGTCGAACTGGGCGAGGCCGGCCCGCGTGTCCGTGTTCTGCGCCGCCTGCACCTCCTTGTAGAGGTAGGGATGCGCGCGCAGCGCACCTTGCGCGAAGGTGATGAGCGTGCGCGTCAGGATATTGGCGCCCTCGACGGTGATGCCGACGGGGACCATCTGGTAAGCCGATTGCAGGTAGTTGCTGGGGCCGTCGCAGATGGCGCGGCCGCCGTGGATGTCCATCGCATCGTTGACCGCCCGGCGCATGCGCTCGGTGGTCTGATACTTCATCAGCGCCGAGATGACCGCCGGCTTTTCGCCGCGCGACACCATCGAGGCCGTCACGCCGCGCGCCGCTTCGTTGACATAGGCCGTCTCGATCATCCGCACCAGCGGCTCCTCGATACCCTCCATGTGCGCGATCGGCAGGCCGAACTGGCGGCGGATGCGGGCATAGGCGGTGGTATGGCGCAGCATCGCCTTGGCGCCCGCCGTCGAAGACGACGGCAACGAGATGGCGCGGCCCGCGGAGAGACATTCCATCAGCATGCGCCAGCCGTGGCCGACCATCTTCTCGCCGCCGATCACCCAGTCGAGCGGAATGAACACGTCGCGGCCCCAGTTCGGCCCGTTGGGGAACGCGGCGCCCGACGGCAAATGGCGGCGGCCGATGTTGACGCCGGGATGCCGGGCCGGAATGAGCGCCAGCGTGATGCCGACATCTTCACCCTTGCCGAGCAGGTTGTCGGGATCGAACAGACGGAACGCGAGACCGACCAGCGTCGCCTCGGGGCCGAGCGTGATGTAGCGCTTGTCCCAGCTCAAGCGAATTCCGAGCGTTTCCCTGCCCTGATGCATACCGCGCGCGACATAGCCGATGTCGCGCATGGTGGCGGCATCCGAGCCAGACGTCGGGCCGGTGAGCGAGAAGCACGGCACCTCTTCGCCGCGAGCGAGACGCGGCAGATAATGGTGCTTCTGCTCGTCAGTGCCGTATTTCTCGATCAGTTCACCGGGGCCGAGCGAGTTCGGCACCATGACGATGGTCGACACGTCGGGCGAGCGCGACGCCACCTTGCCCAGTATCAGCGACTGCGCCTGCGCGGAAAAGCCGAGCCCGCCGTGCGACTTCGAGATCAGCATGCCGAGGAAGCCGTGCGTCTTGACGAACGCCCAGATCTCGTCGGGGATGCGCTTCTCCTCGAAGCGCACCTTCCAGTCGTCGATCATCCGGCACAGCTGTTCGGTCGGCCCGTCGAGGAAGGCGCGTTCCTCCGCGGTCAGCGTGATCGCGGGAATGGCGCGCAGCTTGTTCCAGTCGGGCTCGCCGGAAAACAGTTCGGCGTCGAAGCCGACCGTACCGGCTTCCAGAGCCTGGGTTTCGGTGTCGGAAACTCTCGGCAGAATGCGCTTCACCATGCCGAACAGCGGCGCGACGAGAACGCTGCGTCGGATCGCGGTTACCGAAAGCAGGGCCGCCGCTATCACCGGCAGCCAGGCCAGCAGACCGAGAAGTCCCGGCGCCGGCATCATCAGGCGCCCATCGAGCACGCCGGATTGGGCGACCAGCAGGACGATGGCGCCCGCCGCTGCCCACAACCACAGCGGTGCGCGATGCATCGCAAGTGCGAAAGCGACGGCGATGATGCCGCCCGCCAGGATCAATTCCGCCATGGTCTCCACCTTCCCGAGAACGTATTGGCCGTACGCGGGGCCAGTTGCTTGGGCAGCCATTTGTGACAACGTGCCGCACCGCCCCAACTTATGCTGCCACCGCAATTAGTGCAGCTTGACGTAAACGTCAACCTAACGGCCGCCCGCAGCGATGCGTCAGCGATGCGTTTCAGACTCCATCGAGCGGCACGATCATGTTGCGGTATTGGCCAGTCGTGCTGATTGCCCTTTTGGGCGCTGGCAGTTATCGTGACGCCCAAGCCAGACGCGAATCTTTGCCCAGCCGCCGGTACAGATCGGGTTGCGATCGGCAAGGCCCGATCGGCATCGTTCTTTGAGAACCAGAAGCCGAGGCCGCTGTTGGGGGCCAGTAAATCGGATGTGCAACGAAATGACCAACCTGCCCGCAACCAGCGACGACGACCTCGAGTTCGAGGATCTCGGTGCCGATGAGTTGATGGACGGTATGCGCTCGGCCGCTGGTGAGGCGACGAAGCTGCTGCGTTCGATAGGCAGCCCGCACCGGTTGATGATCCTGTGCCTGCTGATGGACAGCGAGAAGACCGTCACGGAAATTTCCGATGCCATCGGCACCCGGCAAAGCCTGACGTCGCAGCACCTGACACACCTGCGCCTGCACGGACTGGTGCAGGTCGAGCGCCGCGGCCACTTCGCATATTATTCCTTGAAACACGGCGCGGCGCGCGAAATCGTCGCCACGTTGTATCGTCACTATTGCTCGGCGGATTTCCCGCCGGGGCGCCCCACGACGCCGTGCGACCCGCCAGTGGAAGCTCCGGAATAACTGCTCACCGCGGGCCGAGCGCGCGCG
>JBKBNR010000062.1:8605-10936 GCA_046295315.1 Hyphomicrobiaceae bacterium | reverse complement strand
AACGCTCGCGTTGCGCCCCGCCAGCCGGAACTCGATCAGCCCATCGCACTGCATGTGCTGGAAACGTTCGATGCACCCGCTGACACCGCGGGCGCGGTGCCGCCATCGGCGACCGGTGCGTCCGGCGAGATCGAAGTCGAGGTGGCGCCGGGAGAGACGCCGAACGACGAGTTGCCGCTGTCGGTGATCCTCGACGAGCAGGGCGGCGGCGCTAAAAGTATTCTCGGCGGCCGCGAGATCGGCAACCGCAACCGCCCGGTGACGCTCAACCCCAGCGTCCTCAAACGCCACGCCGCTGTGCTCGGCGGCTCCGGCTCGGGCAAGACCACGCTGGCGCTGTCGCTGATCGAGCAGCTTCTGCAACGCGGTATTCCGGCGATCCTGCTCGACCGCAAGGGCGACCTTTGCAGCTATGCCAACCCGGAAGTCTGGCGCGCCGACGACAACGAGACGGCTGAACGCCGCGCCGAGCGCGAGCGTCTTGCCGACGCCATCGACGTCGCGGTTTATACGCCGGGCCGCGCGTCCGGCCGCCCGATCTCCATCACACTGCTGCCGAAGGGTATCAACGAGCTTCCCGACCACGAGCAGCAACTGCTGGCCAACCTGTCGGCGGCGGCGCTCGGCGACATGCTGCACCTCAAGAACTCGGCGACGCACCAGAAGCAGGGCGGCGTGCTGGCGGTGGCTCTGCGCATCCTCGGCTCGTCCAGCGACCGCGAAGTGACGCTCGACGACCTCATTTTCCTGCTCGAGAACGACGACTTCGAATTGACCGACCGCACGCAGCGCATGGACCCATCGGGCAAATTGCGCCGCGATCTCGTCGCGCAGCTCGACTCGCTTCGCCATCGCAACGCCTCGCTGTTCGAGGTCGGCGGCGAGAGCATGTCGATGGAGAGCTTCCTGGGCCTCGGCAAGCACGCCCGCGAGGGCCGGACGCGACTGTCGATCATCTACACGGGCTTCCTCGGCGACAACGAGAACATCCTGTTCTGGGTTTCGCAGTTCTTGTCGGAAGCCCTGCGCTTCTGCCAGCGCAATCCGAACGACGAGTTGCAGGCCGTCGTCATGTTCGACGAGGCCGATCTCTACATTCCAGCCAATGCCAAGCCGGCGACGGCCGAGCCGTTGCAGAGCCTCTTGAAGCGCGCCCGATCGGCTGGCCTCGGCATCATGCTGGCCACGCAGTCGCCGGGCGATCTCGACTACAAGAGCCGCGACCAGATCACGAGCTGGTTCATCGGCCGCGTCCGCGAAGACACCGCTTTGCGCAAACTCAAGGCTGCATTCCAGAGCGAGAGCGGGCTCGACCCGGCCGCGGTGCTGCCGCACCAGACGGTGGGCGAGTTTCATCTGGTGCAGGAGGGCTTGGTCCGCTCGATGAAGGCACAGCGCTCCCTGGTGCTGGCCGAGCAGGTTCCATTCGACCGCATCGAGCAACTCGCCGCCGAGACGCGCGGCCAGGATGAGAAGCAACTCAAGCTGTTCGATATAAAGTGAACAATGTAAAAATACGCTGAAAACTGGTGCGTTGTCGCAACAGTATGCGGAAGATTGACGCCGGAGCGAAGCGCTCCACGCATCGGCGCTCATCGTGAAGTGTGGGCCCCCAAGGATTAAAACTCGCGACAGGGGCAGCTATAAAATTGAAAAACAACGACAATTTAATTAATGACTTTTTGCGTCAAGTTTTTGTCGGGGAATTTACGGTCGAATGTTTGTGCATTTGCGAGGTAACAGTAGAACAGAATGCTCAGTCCGTTGCTGTAACGTACTGCACTTTGATGTAGTATCTGTGTCATCGCTGCGGTGAGGTAGAGGGCATCGAGGCGTTTGGCTTGGTCGGGTACGAGGGTGCCTCGACCGCGTCGGTCGTTTGTGCGGGGTTGCGTTATGGTAGCGAAATCTTTCGTGATGATGGTGCTTGCCGCCATCGCGGGTCCGGTCGTCGGCATTGGTGTGTTCGTCCTGCTTCACGCACTGTGAGGGAGACGAATTTGGTGTTGCGCAAGTGGATCGGGCTTACGGCTCAAATAATCCACCCAGCTCTTTGGCACTAACGCGTCGTAACTGTCGGATCGTGGCACGCAAAGTCGTGCGCACAGTTCGCGATGCTGGCATCATGTGCCGTTGCACGACCGGTCTTAGCCTTCCCTGGCCGCAACCGGTGTATCACCGCCACATGGCTGCGGCCGATTTGCGCCGGGCTGATCAGCCACCACTGCCCGAACCCCATCCTTCGATCTGCACGTCGTGTCAGCCAATCAGCCGAGCACTCGGCCTCTCGCGATGCTCCCACGAACGACGTAACCGTGCCCGCGCATCCGA
>JBKBNR010000062.1:0-8595 GCA_046295315.1 Hyphomicrobiaceae bacterium | reverse complement strand
CCCCGGCCCGCATCCGGCAAAACGTATTAAACGGTGGTGGGGGCGCCGGCCTGCGACCCCCCTCGACGGCCGCAGCGAACCCGACCGACCCCCCGACGGAAACATCATCGCATGCGCATATAGTATATAATGTCGCAGGTTCCGTGTTTGCGCAACATTTTTGTCGAAGTCCATTCACTTTAGGAACTGGTTCTAAGGTCTGGGGGAGCCACGCAACGATGAGCGTATGCCCACCTCGATGTTCGAGGCGGCAGGGGAGCTCTCGTCCTCGAGCGCGCGGCTGTGACGCCCAGCGCACATCCTGCCCGAACAGCACCCTGACATGGCCACTTTAGGGCCGGGGCGCAGCCACATTCGACCCATAGAGCTTGCTGTAGCCGAGGGCGCGGAACGTTTTCTGCGGCGTTGGCGTCCGCTGCATCATGCGAATGCGAAGTGAGCCATGCTGGCCATTCTCCGGCTTTTGACGCGATTGATCGAGACAGTCGTATCGGTGCCGGTACGCGCCGTCCGTTTCGCTCTCGATCTCGTCGCCTTCAACCCGCGGCTCGGACCCCTGCGCCACATCGCGACGCTGGCCGTTCTCTATGTGATGTTCGCAGTCCTTCTGGTGTACGTCGTGGCGCCGCTGCGCGGCATAATCGGCGCCGCCTACATGGCCGACAAGATCCGCTACGATGCCGAGCGGTGGGTCGCGACCGCCATCTACGACGCCAAAGGGTCGTTCGTCGGCACGTTCGATCCCCGCCTCGATAGCCTGCGCGACGTGAACTACACCGACGCGGCCATCGAGATCGGCGATTACGTCGCCAACCCCGACCACAAGTCGATCCCCGTCAAAGACGTACCGGAGCACTATCTCGGCTGTCTGCTCTACCATGAGGACCGTTATCTCGGCGGACCGCTCAATCCGTTTGGCATCGACCTGCTCGGCGTACTCAAGATCCCCTACACGACGATCAAACAGTCGATCGCGCGGCGCGGGTTGAGCCTCGGCGTCGGTGGCTCGACGCTGCCGATGCAGTTTGCGCGCGTCATCTACAAGACGCCGCCGAGCGCCAGCGAAGGCGCTATGATCAAGCTGCGGCGAAAGCTGGCCGAGTGGTGGCTGGCACCCGTGATCTATCAATCACTGACAGCGGGCGGCAACGACACGCCGTTCAAGCAGTGGGCGGCCAACCATCTGTGGCTGGCGCAGCGCACCGGCGGCTCGCCTTTGCACGGCGTCGAGGTGACGAGCCGTATCGTATTCGGCAAGGAGGCGCAGGACCTGACCAAGGCCGAGCAGTTCGTGCTCGCCTCCGCGGTCAACAAGCCGATCATCCTGATGGACGGCAGCGACAAGCTCAACGAGGTCCGCATCGACCGCTGGCGCTATATCACCGAAGTCCGCGCCAGAACGTGCGCTGAGAAGCTCATCGACGATCCTGTAGAGCAGAAGCAGGTGGTGTTCGATCTGATCCAGTTGGCGAGTGGCCCGCCCGATCCTCAGGTGCGCCCGCGTCTGCAAACGGCGCTCGAAACGCATGCCCCCGCTTTCGCCCGGCGCGCGCAGGCCAACCCCGTCATCCGCGCCAACGTGCTCATGCCGGCGGCGCGCTTCGGTCTGCGCGAGGAAATGAAGCAGCGCTACGGCTTCGGCTGGCGCGACTACGTGCGCGGCGTCACGACGACATTCGACGTTGCGGAGAACCTGGCGTTTCACCGCCAGATCGACACGACGCTCGGTGCGCTCGACAAGAAGATCGGTGGCAAACTTTCCCCCGGCTTCACTCTCGATCCGGCCAAAGCCGGGATCTCGGGTGAGATGCCGAACGTCGTCGTCGTTGCCGCCAACGCGAAAGGCGAGATCGTCCGCTATTTCGAAACCGGAGAGACGGCGCCCTACTTCGGGTCCGTCTATGCGCGCGGATCGGAGCGCGGCTTTCACGATGCGGCCCGCGAAACGCGCATGATTGCCTCGACGGGTAAAATCCTGGCCGCGGTTGCGATCGCCAACCAGCAAACCGATACGACGCAATCGCTCTACCTCGATACCGATGCACCGTCGGTGGGCCTCGAAACATGCAAGCGCGGCGGCGGCGAACGCCACGGCCGCACGGCCATCGTATCGTTCGCATGCTCGCTCAATCAGCCGCTGATGAACCGTACGGCGCGCATCGGTCAGGCGCGCGTCAAGGCGCTCGTCGACCGCTTCGGCTTCAACATGCCGCCACGCGACGCCGAAGGGCAAGGCACCCCACCCTCGACCGCTGTCGTACTCGGGCAGATCGCCGGAGCGCCGCGCCGCGTGCATCAGATGTCGGCTGTGGTGCTCGCGTCGCTCATCGGCCAGCGAACGACAACCGTTGGCGAACCGACCCTCATCAAACAGTACGATCACACCGACCATGAGGCGGCGCGGTTGAACGACTTTGCGACGCCGCATCTGATACAGCCGGCACAGGTGATCAGCCGCGGCGGCATTCCGCTGCTGCGGGCGCTGCTCGAGGCGCCGCTCTGCTACACGGCGAGCAAGACCCCGCACGGCACGCTGAAGTCGATCTCGCACTGGTGCGCGGCGCGGCGCCCGGGTCTCAGGCTGCACTTCGCCAAGACGGGAACGCAGGTCAATGCCGATCCCGATGCCAGCATCGACACGTGGATCACCGGCGGATTGCAGTTCGCCAATGGCGCGGCCTATTCCTATGTCGTGCTCGTTGGCACGGGCTCACCGAACCGGCCGTTCGCGCGCTCGGTTCATGCCGCCGACGTGGCGCCTCTCGTCGAGACGCTGCTCGCCGATCTCGAGCGGCACGCAAAGGACAACCCCGAGCCGTCGCTGCTGCCGCCGCCGCCCGCGGTCGCCTCGAACGCATCCGAGACGCTCGCCACCGGCAGCATCGCGCGTGGCAAGGGCGAGACGCCGGCCGAAATGATGCAGCGCATGTTGACGCCACAATAAGCTCTGCAACACCTGCTCACTGCGCCGGCTCGTGCTTCGAGCATGGATCGGCGCGCGACATGCGCATGTTCATTGGCGCTTCATCGCGCGAACCAGATGTCGACACGGTGAAGCCGCGCCGAGACAAACATCGGCCGCACTGGCGTCAAGAACCAACGCTACGTCTGCCATGACGAGAGCCCGCCGATCCATCGCGCGGGCAGCGTGGGTGGGCTTCGGCATCTGTCAGCGAGGCAGGCGCGCTGCCCAATGTGCCGACCGCGCCAACGCGACAACCGCATCGAACCAGACAGGTCATCCCATGGCGTTCACCCGCGGCGCAAGCGCATCGAACACCAGCTCAAACGGCTCCGCGGAGGGCCGCGGCATCGACCTCGGTGACGGCGACTGGATCGACGAGGAACGCCCGGCGCGCGACTGGAAGAAGGCGGTGCTCGTCATCGGCCTCGGCGTTCTGTCGTGGGTTGCAACGTACATCGGCATGCTGGAGCTGATCGAAGCCAACATGGGCGCGCTGCCGCTGGTCCACAAACTGGTGATCGGCTTCTCGGTCGCCATGCTGATGACCATGATCGTGTGGCTGCTCGATCAGATCTTCGCCCCCATCGGCTTCATGACGCGCGTCACCTTCATTGCCGGCTACATTTTTCTGACGGTCATCTCCGTCGGCTTCGGCTTCGGCTTCTACTGGAAGGTGCTGGAGAGCCGCTCCGAGTCCGGCCGCTCGGCGGAAGCCGCCGTGTCGCAGGTGCAAGGCTCGCTGCACGCCGCCTCGACGCGCATGACGCAGCTCTCGGCTACGCTCGACCAGCTCAACCAGATTTCGCTCGCCAAGGCGGAGCTCGAACGCAGCAAGGGCACGTCATGCCCCAATAGCCGCCCCGGCGACGGTCCGCGCCGCAAGTTGCGCGACGACGACGCGCAGCGCTTCGGCTTCGCCGCAGAGTTCGTCAAATCACGCGTGGCAACAGTCAACGCCGAACTGGCCGCACTGGACGGCGATCTCGTCAAGATCGCCAGCGACGACAAGTCGATCGTCGATGTGACGAGCGGCACGCGCAACGAGTTCATGAAATCCCTGGGCCGAAAGCTCGACATGACGGTGACCGGCTTCAACGCCTTCCGCACCGATCCTCAGTTGAAGCAGATTCGCGCCGACCTTGCGGAGCGCGCCGACAAGACCGTGTTCCCGGATACGCAGAAGGGAACGTTCTCGTGCCCCGACGCGCAGTTGCAGCAGGCGTTGAAGGGCGTCGTGCGCGCCATCGACCAGCTGCCGGTTCTCGAAAAGCCGAAGATCGCCGCTGTCGAAGGCTCCGAAGCAACCATCGAAGCGTTCCGCCGTTTGATTGCGAGCTTCTATGGGCTGCTGTCGTTCAAGATGCCACCGTCCGCCGACGAACTGCGCGAGTTGCAGACCAAGGCGGTGCAATCCGTCGAGGCCGCGCCGGCGAACGCGCAAAAGGCGCTGTCGGGCGATGTCGTCGTCGGACTCTCCAAGCGCGACTACATTCCGCTCGCCATCGCGCTGTTCGTCGATCTCTGCCTGCTGCTCGTCTCCATGAGCCGGCCGATGAATCGCCTGCACAGCCTGGTGCCGAAGATGCGCGCCGCAGAACGCGGCCCTGTCATCCAGATTCTGGCGCGCTTCAACGACATCCATCACGACGCCGAGATCCGCAAGAACTTCGAGGTGTTCCGTCACGTCGTGTTCGATTTCCACGGCGCGTACTACGTCGCCGTACCGCTCGATGCGCCCTACAAGCCCGGCGGTCCTTATACCAAGAGCACGTCAACGGAAGACATCGAGTCCCTGCAGCAGGAAGCGCATCTGCTCGCCAACCTGTTCACGTCGTTCGAACAGGAGAAGATCTTCTCGCGCATCTACTCGCCGCTGCTGACGACGCGCACCATCCAGAAGAAGCTGGCGCGGCAGGGCAGCAAGTTCGCGCACGCCGACGCCTTCCGCATCTATCGCTTCCGCGACGGCGCGTGGTCGGAGATCATTCTCGGCGCGGTGATGGGGGCCGCCCGCCGCGTCGAGGCGGAAAAGCGTCGGCGCCGGCTCGAGGAGCAGTTGTTCAATCCCAACGCCGCCACCGCGCCGCCCAGTCTCGAAGCGGCCAACGATCAGACCCGGACGGCAGCAGCCGCGTTTGTGCCGCCGCAGGAGGATGTGCGATCCGCCGATGTCGCCGCCGATCTCGGCTTGACCGGGACGGATAGCGCTCGTCCGGCCGCCGCGCACCGCTCGGCGGGCGCGCATCTCGACGCGGCGCGCGTCAAGGTCGATCCGGCAACCGTCGACGAGTTCGGTCCCTATGCCTTGCGCCGGGCCCGCGAGTTGGTCGATGAAGCCTATCGCGAGACGCTGCCCACACTGCGCGGACAGGACGGTGCACTCGATCGCCCGCGCCGGCGCGCCAGCGCGACGCGCTTCACCGCTCGCACCCGTGATGGCGATGCGACACCGTCGGGCGAGGTGGTGCTGTTTGCGATCCCCGGCAGCGAGGCGCCTCGCGATCGCGGTGTGGACGCGCGCCCTGCCCGCTCACCGGTTCTGGCTGCCTATGACCGCGACATCGTGCTCGAGCGGCCATCCCGCCGGCCGCCGGCGCCGCAACCGGCCGCGACCGGGAGCGATGCAGTCATGCCCGCGCCTGACGGGACGGGCGAGCCGTGCAACGACACCGAGCCGCGCATCGGCGTCAGGCTGACGCGGGAAACCGCCGAGTTCACCGTTCCGGCGGGCGAGGCCTCGTTGCCACCAGCCTTCCGCGCCGCCGTCGCCCCAGCCAGCGCCGCCGCTGCTCCGGCATCTGTGCCGGCACCTGTGCCGCCGCCTCTGCCAGTCACCGCGGCGATCGGCGGCGCCCAGGCCAACCCTGCCGAGCCGTCCGATGTGGCCGACACCTCGGCAATCTCGGACACGGATGAGGACGCCGGAGACGATGACCAGATCTTCAACGAGCCAGAGATCGACATCGCCATCGACGCCATTTCGAAGCGGTTCCGCCCGACCCCGGCTGAATGATGGAAGATGCCCCCCGTTGCGTGCCGCCGCGCCTGGCTGCGACCGTTTCCGGGGCGTCGTTCAACCGTTGCTTAACCCAATTGCCGCCATAGTGAGCGCCACCAACCACCGCACTTGAACGGCACGCCGAAAGGCTTCCGGACAAGAGCCCTAGAGGGTCCCGACATGAGTGTTTCCGCTCCCCCGACGATGCGCGTTGTGAAAAAGGAGGAGAAGGAAGCTCAGCTACGTGAGCACATTGCCGGGCATATCGCCCTTGTCGCCGCTTCGTCCGCCCCGGCAGACTTCGGCGGCGCGCGGCCGACGCACGTCTATCGCCTCATCGTGCGTTCGCACCAGAGCCCCGTGGTGCGTGCGCTGTCGGCGCTCGCTCTCGACCTAGCCGCCGCCGGTATCCGCATTCATGCACTTGTCGCCGTCCCTGGCGGTGACCACGAACCGGCTTGGCCGGAGGAGTTGCTCGCTATGACCGAGGCGAGATCGATTTGCGACGTGCGCATCCTCGATGCCCACGAGCAACTCTGGCTTGGCGAGGAAACCGTGTGGATCGGCGACTGCATGCGGCGCGAACCGGCGAAGCGCGATGCTTACGAGTGCTACGGGATCGGCTGCCGGCAGACCGCTCATTCGGTGCTGACCGCGTTCAATCTGCTGTGGTCGAAAGGCGCGGCACAGTCCTTCGCACAGGTGCCGTCGAAGGAGACCGAACTCGCGTCGGCGCTGGAAACCGCCGTGGCCGCTCTGCAGGCCAACGAACCGACCCCGCCGATCGCTTCGACGCGGCACTGAGCAGCGTTGTCCGCACAAACCAAAAGCGGCGCGGAGCCAGAGGGGACGGGGCGCGTTTTTGGGTGGGTGGGGCTGGGGCTCAGGCGACGGCCGCCTTCAGCTTGTCTGCGAGATCTGTCTTTTCCCACGAGAAGCCGCCGTCCTTGTCGGGCTCACGTCCGAAGTGGCCGTAAGCGGCAGTGCGCGCGTAGATCGGCTTGTTCAGGTCGAGGTGGCTGCGGATGCCGCGCGGGGTCAGGTCCATGACCTTCGCCACCGCCCTTTCGATTGCGGCCTCGTCGACCTTGCCCGTGCCATAGGTGTCGACGTAGACCGACAGCGGACGGGCGACGCCGATGGCATAGGAGAGCTGGATCGTGCAGCGATCGGCAAGGCCAGCCGCGACGACGTTCTTCGCCAGATACCGCGACGCATAGGCCGCCGAGCGATCCACTTTCGTCGGGTCCTTGCCAGAGAACGCGCCGCCGCCGTGCGGGGCCGCGCCGCCATAGGTGTCGACGATGATCTTGCGGCCTGTCAGACCGCAGTCGCCGTCCGGCCCGCCGATGTAGAAGGCGCCGGTCGGGTTGATGTGCCAGACGGTGTCGTTGGTAATCCAGCCTTCGGGCAACGCCTTGCGCACATATGGCTCGACGATCTCGCGCACCTGCTTGGACGACAGATCCTTGACGACGTGCTGATGCGAAACCACGATTGCGGAGACGCCGACAGGCTTGCCGTTCTCGTAGCGAACCGTGACCTGGCTTTTGCTATCGGGGCCGAGCTTCGCCGCTTCCCCCTTACCCGACTTACGAGCGGCGGCGAGATCGGCCAGAATGCGGTGCGAGTAATGGATCGGCGCCGGCATCAGCACCGGCGTTTCGTTGCAGGCATACCCGAACATGATGCCCTGATCGCCCGCGCCTTCCTCGGCATTGGTCGGCTGCTTGGCATCGACGCCCGCCGCGATATCGGCCGACTGGCCATGCAGCAGCACCTCGATGTTAGCGTTGGCCCAGTGGAAGCCGTCCTGCTCGTAGCCGATGTCCCTGATCGCCTTGCGCGCGATGTCCTGGATCATGGCGACCGTCACTGACGGCGCGGTGTTGGAATATTCGCCCGCAACGATCACGCGCTGTGTCGTCGCCATGGTCTCGCAGGCGGCGCGGATCGCCCAAGGATCGAGACCGGCGGCGATGCTCTCGCGATAGAACAGATCGACGATTTCATCGGAGATACGGTCGCAGACTTTGTCCGGATGGCCTTCGGAAACCGACTCGCTAGTGAAAAGGTACGATTGGCGTGACACGTCCGACCCCCGATGCCCATGACTGGTTTGGTTGATTTGGCTGCGTTGTTGCAAGGTTTCGCACGAGGGTCAAGACGGCGTCGGGCGCCCCGCACAGGCGATTTCGCGCCGGCGCGGCGTGACCGACGACGGGTGCCGAGCGGTCAGTCCGTGTCGTTGTCGCCAGCAAGTGACCGGACGAGTTCGAGAACGGCGCGGCGGACCCGCGGATCGGAAATGCGCGAATACGCCCTGGTCAATTCGATACTGTCACGCGACGACATCATTTCGGCGGCGTAAGGTTCCCCTCCCCGCTCGGCGAAACCGCCGGCTGCAATCGCCGAATCGACCATCGCCGCCGGTGCGTCGTCGTAGAAATACTGGATGGGGACGCCGAGCACATGCGAGAGGTCGAAAAGGCGGCTGGCACCGATCCGGTTGACGCCCTTCTCGTACTTTTGAATCTGCTGGAAGGTTAGTCCGAGCAGTTCGCCGAGTTTCTCCTGGCTGAGCCCCAGCAACATACGCCGCATCCGCACCCGGGTGCCGACATGGGCATCC
>JBKBNR010000061.1:0-11023 GCA_046295315.1 Hyphomicrobiaceae bacterium | reverse complement strand
CTGCCATTCCGCAACGACGTCGAAGCCCGGCTCCAGTTCCATGTCGCCCGGTGCGAATGTCTCGTGCGCCAGCACGCCGATGCGGTCGAAGAAATCGGCGTTCTTCATGTCGAGGCGGGTCTGGAACGTGGAGGGGCGAACCTCGCCCTCGCTCGCCTTCTCGAAGGCGTAGCGGACCAGCTTCGAGCAGAACATCTGCTTGACCTTGCCGTCGAGCCGCATCGTGAAGTCGTAGCGGATCGGCCGACCACTGCTCGAGAGAGAACGCCTCACGAGGTCGTAGGCGATGTAGCCCGCGTTCGCCGCCAATACGGCATCGCGGTGGCGGAACAGGATGGCGCGGCCGAGCCCGTGATCGAGCGCGTCTTGCAGCGGCACGATGATGCCGCCTTTTTCGATCAGTACCTCGACGAACCAGTGCCTGCCGGATTTGTCGATGTAGACCATGCCGACGTGGCTGTACTGCGAGTCGACATCGCCGATGCGGGCTATGGCGGCGCTGTTGTGGGCACGGCCGCGCACCAGCAGCACGTCGCCCGATTGAAACGCGAGATCCGAGCCTGTCACGAAGCGCGGGTTGACCAGGGTGTTGCTTTGCTCGCCGGTGAAGGCGGTCATGGTACGGGCTTCGGTCGGCGGCAGTTTGCGAAAGCCGATGGCCATCTCGCCCAGCATGTCGCCGCCGTAGCGGGTGATGCGCAGCAGATTGCGGATGGCGGTCTGCACGTCGGCGGTCATGATGCCGCGCGCGTGCCACTCGTCGGTACGGTCGCGCAGCGCCATGCGCGTGAGAAAAAGTTGATGCATCAGCAAAGGCGCATCGTGGGCGACCTGGCGCGCATCGTAGCGCCCGAGGTCGAGAGCCCGCAGAGCGCCGTACACCTTGGCGAGGTTCTGCGACAGGGCGTAGGCGTCGCTGGACGGCGCCAGCGCCCACGCCGTCGAACTGGCGAGATCCGCTGCAAGATCTCCCATCGGCTGTTTATCTGACACGACGCGCAACTCCCCCCGAAATCGATGGGCGGACGTTAGCAAGCGGCGCCCCCCCGGCGCAATTCAGCGGGCCGCGACATGGAGGTTGGTTCGTGCAACAGCGGCATTCCTGCCACGTCATGGGCGCCGGGGCTCAGCTATTCCGCGGCGATCATGCCGGGCAGAGCGGCAAGCCCGAGGTGGCGTTTGGCTTCCTCGCGCAGCACGTCGATCGGCCGCAGTCGCCCTTCGGCCTTGTAATGCCAGTAGGTCCAGCCGTTGCAGGCGCTCCTGCCCTGCATTTCGGCGCCTAGGCGATGGATCGAGCCTTGCCGTCCGGCAACCGCCAACGATCCGTCGGCTTTCACCTCGGCCTTGACCCGCTGCGCCGCGTCGAACAATGCCGATCCGGCGCGTACGATGCCGAGTTCGACCAGGGTGCCGAACGGCACGCGCGGCTCCGCTCGTTTGGAGCGCAGCGTTTCGAGCGCGCTCGCCGAAAGCGGTTCGACGGCCGCGATGCGCTCGCGCGCGGCCTTGGCGTAGACTTCATCGCGCTCGATGCCGATGTAGCGGCGCCCCAAGCGCTTGGCCACGGCGCCCGTGGTACCGGTGCCGAAGAACGGGTCGAGCACCACGTCGCCGGCGTTGCTCGATGCGATCAGCACGCGATGCAGCAACGCCTCGGGCTTCTGTGTCGGATGCGCTTTCTTGCCCTCGCTGTCCTTCAAGCGTTCGGGGCCCGAGCAGATCGGAAACAGCCAGTCGGAGCGCATCTGCAGATCGTCGTTGAGCGCTTTCAAGCTCTCGTAGTTGAAGGTGTAGCGCGACCTCTGATCGCGCGCCGCCCAGATCAGCGTCTCGTGCGCATTGGTGAAGCGACGGCCGCGAAAGTTCGGCATCGGGTTGACCTTGCGCCACACGATATCGTTGAGGATCCAGAAGCCCAGGTCCTGCAGCATGGCGCCGAGGCGGAAGATGTTGTGGTACGAGCCGATGACCCACAGGGCCCCGTCCGGCTTCAGGATACGGCGGCATTCCGTGAGCCAGCGCCTCGAGAAGTCGTCGTAGTCGGCGAAGCTCGAGAATTTGTCCCACGCGTCGTCGACGCCGTCGACGCGCGTGTTGTTCGGGCGCAGAAGCTCCCGCTCGAGCTGCAGATTGTAAGGGGGATCGGCGAAGACGACGTCTACGCTTGCCGAGGGAAGTCGGCGAAGCTCGTCGAGACAGTCCCCGACAAGAATGCGATTTTCGGCATTAGCCGAACTCGGACGACGACGCATACCCATTGCACTAGACCTACTGACAACTCACGGACTACTGGAAATTCCACGTTGGTGTCCCGTCTCCGATCTGCTCCATCGTTTCCCGGCACGGTGGTAAGGCAATTCGAAGACTGAAGGACACTACAAGATTCATGTTCTCTAGTGCGATTCAGTCCCGCAAATGCCTCTCCGAGCCAGCCGCGAGGTTGACGGGCATGTGCGAGACTTCGCACGAGCGCCCACTCAACATCTCACATGGTTAAGAGAGCATGAAGCGAGAGTGCTAACGAACGGTTAACGGCGGCGATTGCGACCGCTCACAGGTGTGGTGGTGCCACGCAACTGTGTCGCTGCCAAGGAGCCGACCTGCAACCCTGGGTGCGATCGGTCGAGATCGTGGAGCGCACGCTGGGTATCGCGTGCGATCGGTGGAGATGTGCGATCGGTCGCGACGAAGGCGCCGCGTACCCTCACTGAGATCGTGGATCGCACCCTGATGCAACAGTCCGCGCCAACGCAAAGCGCCCCGATCAGGTAATCGGGGCGCAGTGCGACGTTCGGCAGGTTCGGCGACGGGACTCAGTAGTCGCAACGGTTGTAATACTTGCGGCAAGCCCAGCTCGAGCCGTCGTTGCAGCGCCAGCGAAGCTCGCGGCAGCTCGGCCCACCGTAGCTGCGATAATAGTGGCGCTCACCGTAATAGTGGCGGTCGTGGGCGCGGGCGCTGCCGGCGATGATCGCCGTCGCGGCTGCGGCGCCGAGGATGCCGAGCGCGATGCCAGCGCCACGACCGCGGCGCACCTCGATCACGTTGCTCTGCGCCGCGCTACCCTTGAGGCCGGCGAGGGCACTGACGCCCGCCGCATTCGCGGCTCCGGGAGCCGACAGGGCCAGGCCGCACGCGAGCACGGCGGCCGCTGTAGATTTGAAATACCGGGTCATGATTGCCTCTCGTCTTTCGTCGATGGTTTCCGGGATGCTGCGCTTTTCGCAGGACACCGTTACATGTTAGCGGCGCGTTGGGGGCTTCCGCTGTCACCTGGGGAACAGGCTCCTGAAACGCCCGAACGTCGCCGTGCGTTCCACATCTGCCCTTTCGCGGATCGCATCAGCAATCCATGGCGTTACCATGGCGGCTTCAAGCTGAATGCAGTCTGAACGGACGACGTGATCGTTCGGGCGTGCCTCGCCGCGACAGGGACTTTTGTCGACCGCCGACGATGCGCTAAGACCTTGCTGAAGGTTTGTGGCGCGTTCGCGACGCGCGCTTGACAGGGATCGACCCAAGACATGCCTAAGATCGACGAGACGCGCCCCTTTATTCCGGTCCGCATCGCGGTGTTGACGATGTCGGACACACGGAGCTTGGACGACGACAAGTCGGGAAATGCTCTCGCCGAGATGATCGCGGAGGCGGGCCATATGCTGGTCGATCGCGCGCTGGTGAAGGACGACGTGGCGGCGATCCGCGCGCAGGTTCAGGGCTGGATCGACGATCCGAACGTCGATGTCGTCATCACCACCGGCGGCACCGGCTTCACCGGCCGCGACGTGACGCCGGAGGCGGTGCGGCCGCTATTCGACAAGGAGATCGACGGTTTCGCGATCATCTTCCACATGCAGTCGTACCAGAAGATCGAAACGTCGACGATCCAATCGCGGGCCTGCGGCGGTGTCGCGCGCGGCACGTACATCTTCTGTCTGCCGGGGTCCACGGGCGCCTGCCGCGACGCCTGGAACGGCATTCTCAAGTGGCAGCTCGACAACCGCCATCGGCCCTGCAACTTCGTCGAGATCATGCCGCGGCTCGAGGAGCACCGGAGAAGTTCGTGACACCCTGGTCGGCCGCCGACAGGCCTAAAGGTCGCCGCGCGAGCGCACATGCCAGGCGAGTTCGCGCACCGCTTCGGTGTTATCGAACACGGCCAGGGCGAGTTGGCCGATCATCGCCATCATCAAGCCGCTCAAGATGGCGCCGAGACCCGCCGCCGGGCCGAGCGCCCCACCTAGACCCGCGCTGCCCATGGCGAGGCCGACGACGATCGCCGCAATGCCGCCAGCGATCGACAGCCAGCCGAACACGATGAAAATCCAGGCCATGGCGCGGCCGCTGCGGTAACGCCGCCGCGGTGGCGCGGGCACCTCGCCCTCGGCCAGTTCGCGCTGCCGGCGCGCCACGACTTCCGGCAACCGCAGGCCGTCTCCATGGTCGGTGCCGTGCATGCCTGTGTCGTGCTGCATTCCGGTCTGTTGCGGTGCCGGTGCCTGCTGCCCTTCTGGGGCATTGCTCAGCTTCAGTCGTGCCAGCTCGCCGAGCGCGATACGCTGGCCGGGTAGCGCAGCATATCCGCCCGGTCCTTGTGCCTGCGGCGGCCCGCCGGCAGCGCCACGGGCTCGCGGCGGGTGGGTGTTGGGTGCGAACTGATCGCTCGGCGGACCCGTGCGCGGTCCGGGCGTTGGGCCGGTCTGCCAGCCGCTTGCGAGGCCATTCGGGGCGCCACCGAGCGGATAGGCCCCGTTCAGTCCCCGCGGCGGGCCCGCCGCAGCCGGACTGTGTGCGCCGTAATCGCCCGCACCGCCCTGTGCCGGCCGTCCCGCGGCAGCGGCACCGCCGGAATAAGCGGCGTGCCGCTCGCTGCCCTGCGTCGTCGCAGGCGTGGGGTCGGCCGTCACGATACCGAGGCGCATCAACCCGCCCTTCGCCGCCTCGGCTTCCGGTGAATCGGGAAACGCCTCCGCCACATAAGCGTAATACTGATGTGCGCGCTCCCGCTCGCCTTTGGATTCCTCGCGAAACCCAGCCTCGAGATACTGTGCTGCGGTGTAGCCGGTGACGTCGCTCGACATGACTGACACGCTCAAAATACGCTGCGCCGACCGTTTGACGACGGCACGGCAAAACCCGAGGTGCGAGACTACCACCTTGCTGAACGCCTGTCCGTGACCTCGCGCAAGGATGTGTTGTTCCATTCAGCCGATGCGGCGGGCGTGGCGGCCGCCATCGCGCCGCAAGTCCGCCGCTTCGTCGACGTCGTCCAACGTGTCGATCACCGCGACACGGTGGCCTCGCAGATTGGCAAGCGTATCGGCGAGCGTCGTGGCGCTGGACCAGCGCACCCCGCGGAATGGCCGCAGTACGCGCGGCGCGCGCTTCAAACCGATCAGCCAATAGCCGCCGTCCGGGGCGGGCCCCAGCACCGCATCCGCCTCGCCGAGCGCGCGGAAGGCCAGCGCAAGGTGGCGTGGCCGGATCGAAGGACTGTCGGACCCGATGAGGACCACAGGGCCGGGCGGCAGTTTCTCGAATACGCGTTGCATGCGTGCCCCGAGGTCGCCGCCGCCCTGGGCGACACGCTCTATTCGCGCCGGCCAGGCTTTGGCATGGAGCCCGCTGGCGGGCGTTACCGCCAGCAGCATCTGCCAGCGCGGATCATCGCCGAGCCGCGCGATCAGGCCTGCCGTCGAACGGCGGTAGAATTGCAGCGCACCGACTTGGCCGACTCCGCGCGCCAGACGTGTCTTGACGCGACCCATGACAGGCTGGCGCACGAACATCACGAGGCGCGGGCGCCAGCCACCGTTGTGCATTCGCGGACTGCTTTTCAGGCAAGTGGCAAGTGAGGGAAGTGGCGAGTGAGGCGAGCGACGGATCAGACCAGCGGCACAAAGGCGTAACCGTTGCCATCCTTCTCGATGCGTCCCGCGCCCGGCATGCCGAAGTGGTAGCCGGTGATGATCGCCTTGTCGGCGATGGCGCGGTCGAACATGCGCCGGCGCGCGGCCTCGGCCGCCACCGGATCGCCGTCGAACATGACGTGCCAGCCGGGGTTGGCGACGAACAGCGCCGGGATGTTGGATGTATCGGCCAGCACGATCAACTGATCGTTGCCGGAACCAGCGACGAACGTCGTGTGACCGGCGGTGTGGCCATGCGTCGATACCGCGACCACGCCCGGCGCCACCTCGGCGCCGTCGCCCACCTGCTTGACGTTGGACCACTTGCCGAGGGTGGCCTGCACGCGCTTGGCGAGGCCGTGGCGCGCCTCCGGCAGCTTGGTGAACACGCCGTCGTCCATCCACCATTTGAACTCGGCTTCCGGCACCACGATCTCGGCCTTGGGATAGATCTGCTCGTTGGTGTCCTTGGCCATCAGGCCGAAGATGTGGTCGGGGTGGAAGTGCGTTACGACCACCATGTCGATCGACGCGGGATCGATGCCCGCCGCCGCCATGCTGGCGTTCATCTTGCCGGCGGTCGGGGCGAGTTGCGCGCCGGTGCCGGCGTCGAACATGATCGTGCGGCCGCCGGTTTTCACCACCGTCACCGTGAACGGCACCGTGATGCCGTCGGTCGGCAACCCCGCCTTCGCCAGCGCCGCCTTGGTGTCGTCGACGGTCGCATTGCGGATGAACCCTGCTTCATGCGGGCGCAACCACTGGCCATCGAACAGCGTCGTCACCTCGATGTCGCCGACCTTGAAGCGATGGAAGCCGTCGGCGGCCGCGTCGGCGGACGGCTTGGTCTCGGCAAATGCGAAGCGCGCGTCGATGCCGAGTACGGCGGAGGCTGTTGCGGCCGAGACGACGAAGGTGCGGCGCGAAATTGCGGTCATGTCACGTCTCCTCATTGGTCGAGCATGGGCGGGCGAGTGGTCTGGAGCGTCGACGGGCGTAACGGCTCGAGCGTGGTCTCGGTTGTCGTTATCACAGCGATTTGACCGGGCTACCACCATTACCAGCGGATCCGGCGGCAGGTGTCGCGTCTGCGGCTCCCGGCGCGGCGGCCGTGGCTCGAATGGGGTAGAGGCGCGCGATGCGGCTCGGCGCAACCCCGAGGCCGTAGAGGCCGAGGCACACCTGGTTGCGCAGAACGCGGTGGATGTATCCGTCGGCCCGATAGCGGGCGGCACCTGTTGTCGCAATCGAACGCAGGCGCCACAGGCGGCGGCGGCCGAGCCGCCGCACGATGTCGACATCCTCCATCAACGGTATCGGCCGATAGCCGCCGATCTCGTCGTAGAGCTGCCGCGATATGAGCAATCCCTGGTCGCCGTAGGGCAGAGCCAGCACCGAGCCGCGAAACGCCACGATGCGCTCGAGAAGCCGCGGTGCGAGCCCGAAGTCGTCGAGTGCGAAGCGGAATGTGGCTGCCGTCTGCCGCTGGCGGCCGTGATCGACGCGCTCGATGAAGTCCATCGCCTCGTTGTCCCAGCCGGGAGAGAGCACAGTGTCGGCATGCAGGAACAGCAGCCACGGCTGGCGGGCTTGCCGGGCGCCGGCGCGAAGTTGCATGCCCCGACCGGGTTCCGACGTCACGACGTCGACGCCGGCCTGATCGGCGATGCGCAACGTCGCGTCGCTCGACCCGCCATCGACAACGATGACTTCGCGAACGAAGCCTTCGACGGCGGCGGGCACAAGCGCCGTCAGGCACGACGCGAAACGTTCTTCAGCATTGAGGGTCGGAATGACGACGGAGATCATGCGCTCCCAATTGGCATGCCTCGGAGGTGGCGACAACTCAAACTACGCGGCGTCTCGATCGGCCGTCTGGGTATGGGTGCGGCGGCGACAGTTTGTTCTTCTATTGTTCCGCGCGGCGTGATAGCGTTGAAGTGGTCATACGACAGACTGGCGAGCGCTCGAAATGGCAAGAAGAATGCTGGACCACAAGCACGTGTCGCAAGCGGATATGCGCGGTGACGGCTGCGATGCGGCGGTCGACCAGGCCTTTTCAGCCCCGCAGCATGGCGCGATGGTCGCGGCGGAACGTCGGCGCGGGCGCGGTGCGGTGTCGAACGGTTCAGGCCGTTTTGAGAGCGAGACCCGCGAAACCTTCGACGACGGCTGGGAGAGCTTGAGCGAACTCGAGGCGCTGAAAACGACGGTGCAGGTCGATGCGGCGCGATCCATCATCTCGCGCAACGACAGCCCCGACATTTCCTTCGACCAGTCGATCAATCCGTATCGCGGCTGCGAGCACGGCTGCATCTATTGCTATGCGCGCCCGTCGCACTGCTATCTCGGCCATTCGGCCGGTCTCGACTTTGAAACGCGCCTCTATGCCAAGACGAATGCCGCAGAGTTGCTGGAGCGGGAGTTGGCCAATCCGCGCTACCAGCCAAAAGTCATCGCGCTCGGCGCCAATACCGATCCCTACCAGCCGATCGAGCGCGAGCATGGCGTCACCCGCGCCATTCTCGAAGTTCTCGAGAGAGCCCGCCATCCGGTCGGCATCGTCACCAAGTCGGCGCTGGTGCTGCGCGACATCGACATCCTGCAGCGGATGGCGCGCCGGCGTCTCGTCAAGGTGGCGATCTCGGTGACGACGCTCGATCGCCGGTTGGCGCGCGCCATGGAACCCCGCGCCGCGACGCCGTCTCGCCGGGTGGAAGCCGTCCGCGCTCTTGCCGAGGCCGGCGTGCCAGTCAGCGTCATGGTCGCCCCGGTCGTTCCGGCGCTCAACGACCACGAGATCGAGACGATCCTGGAGACGGTGCGTAAGGCCGGCGCGCGTGAGGCGGGCTATGTGCTGCTGCGGCTGCCGCTCGAGATCAAGACGCTGTTTCGCGAATGGCTGCAAGCCAATACCCCCGGGCGCGCCAGCCGCGTCGTCAACCTGATGCAATCGATGCACGCCGGGCAGGGCTACCGCGCCGACTTCGGGCTTCGCCAACTTGGATCCGGCCCCTACGCCGAGCAGATCGCGCAGCGCTTCCGCCTCGCCCGCCGCCGTCTCGGTCTCGCCGAGGAGCGGCTGCAACTCGACACCAGCCAATTCGTGCGCCCGGTTCTCCACGGCGGACAACTGCCGCTGCTTTGACAATCGCGGCTCCGCACACCCACGCTGCGGGTCATGAAGATCCGTGATTCGCGCCTCGTCCCGACCTTCGAGTTGGAAAGCGCCGAGCTGGCGCTTGGCGCGGGGCCCATCGCAGGCATAGACGAAGCCGGCCGCGGCCCGTGGGCGGGACCGGTGGTCGCCGCCGCCGTCGTGCTCGATCCCGAACACCTGCCGGCCGGTGTCGCCGACTCCAAACTGCTCGATGCCGATCAGCGCGACGTCGTGCTGGCGCGGATCGAAGGCAGCGCGCTGGCCATTGGCGTCGGTGTCGCCGATCCCGATCGCATCGACCGCGACAACATCCTCAATGCGACCATGTGGGCGATGGTGGAAGCCGTCCGCCAGCTCGCACCCGCGCCGCGGCTGGTGCTGGTCGATGGCAACCGGTTGCCACGGGTGACGATGACGGCGCGCGCCATCGTCAAAGGTGACGCCAAGTGCCTGTCCATCGCCGCCGCTTCGATCGTCGCCAAGGTGACACGCGACCGGATGATGATCGCGCTCGCGCGCCAATATCCCGGCTACGGGTTCGAGCGGCACAAGGGTTACGGCACGCCCGAGCATCTGGACGCCATCCGCCGCCTCGGCGTCGCACCCTGTCACCGCCGCTCGTTCAAGCCGGTGCAACTGGCGCTCGGCTTGAAATGATCGGGCGGACGAAAATCCTGCGGACGAAAAAGGACGCCCGGCCGCTAGGCTGAGCGTCCTGACGTCGCGGACCTGATCGCCCGATCGACGTATCAGCGTGCGCGAGCCGTGCGGACGTGCGCGGCGCGGGCCGGCCGGGCATGAACGGCCGCGACGCGGGCCGGGCGGGCGACGGCAACGCGCGGCGCCATCAGGCGCTTCAGCCAGTCGGGGCGCTCGCGACGGACGTGGACGCGCGGTGCCGGAGCTGCCACCACCGGACGGGCAGCGACGACCGGGCGGACGATGGCGGCGCGCGGTGCACGCGCGACGCGGGTCATCATCTGTGTCAGCGCGCAAGCCGGGCGAGCCGCACGGGCATCGCGGCTCGCGTGGCCGGCCTCAGAGGCGACCGGCATCTAAACGACCGCGAACGCGGCTGCCACAGCGGCGAGTGTGAAACGCTTGAACATCAGTTTGTTCTCCAGGATTGATCATGTGGTGATGTAGCGGCGAAGCGTAAGCGCTGGCAGTTGTTATGTACCGAACTCCAGAGTCAAGTCCTGCGAGAGTGAAAATCTTGGTTACTGAAAATGCGGCAACCCGCTGATCCAGATATGATCGGGGGTCAGTTCGGGTGGTCGCGGGCCGCTCCGCTGGTGCCGCCGTTCAGAGGCGGTTCACTTTCGCGCCGGCAGGGTCGTTTTGTTCGGGCTTGCGACCGGCGCATCTGCTATCGTGTCCGCCGACCCGTCGATCGTCGCCACCCGGCCGCATCGCAGCGGCCGCGCAACCAAAATCGGAGCACGACATGAGCCTGAAATCCACGATCATGACCGGCATCGTCGCAGCGGCGCTCGCAGTGCCGGCGGTGCCGGCCGCGTCAGCCGCCGGCACCGGCGCCGCCGCCGGACTGAAGGGCGTAACGGCTGAAACGAGCGTCGTCGAGGTCAAGGGCAAGGGGGCCCGCAACGTCGCCATCGGCGTCCTCGGCGCCGCGGCGGCCCTCGCCATCATTTCCGAAGCCGCTAAGGCGGACGACCGGCGGCGGTATCGTGATGACCGGCGGGTCTATGGTGGTGGCGGTGGGCACAGCTGCAGTGCGCTGATGCGCCGCTGCGACCGCGGGGACAACTGGGCCTGCAATCGCTGGGATAACCGTTGCCACGACTACTGAGCTGAAAGCGCCGCCACGCATCGAGTTTACGCGCCGGATGCCACTACATCCGGCGCGGTTTAATGTGCGCGGGCCAGTCCTTCGTCGCTCACCCCACGTTGCGGCCCGACGCGGTCTCGATGGGCAGGCACACGTCGG
>JBKBNR010000060.1:3863-11028 GCA_046295315.1 Hyphomicrobiaceae bacterium | reverse complement strand
CGTGCGCAGTAATGCCGGCTGACCGAGTGGCGCTGCGAAAACGCGACGATGCTTCGGATTTTCCGGAGCCGTGGCGCGGTGAGCCGCTTGCGCGACGGGACTGTTTGTCGCACCATTGAAAAATGAGGAACGCGAGCGTGTGTCCGCGCGCCAGCCGAAGCGTTCCGCCCTGTCGATTTTTTGCGGAGGCAAAGATGAATGTCGCAGCTATCCTCAAAGCCAAAGGTCGTCTCGTCACGACGGCGCAAGCGACAGATTCAGTCGAGGATGTCGCGCGCAAGATGGCCGGAAAGCGTATCGGTGCCATCGTGATCGTGAACGACGGTGGAGCTGTTCAAGGCATTGTTTCCGAACGCGACATCGTGCGCGGAATTGGCGAGAAGGGGCCGGAAATCCTCCGCCGCCCCGTGGGCGAGTTGATGACCAAGAGCGTCATCACCTGCTCCGAGCACAATTCGCTCGACGAGATGATGAGCGTCATGACGCAGGGCCGGTTCCGTCACGTTCCGGTGGTCGTCGATGGCCAACTCGCCGGGATCATCTCGATCGGCGACGTGGTGAAACATCATATCGCCGAGGTGCAACTGGAGGTGACGGCGATGCGCGAGTATCTCGCGACCGGCTGAGGCGCGTCGGGGCCCGCGTCGGGGCCCGCGTCGGCGCCGTGCGGCGCCGCGGCGTCACATCACCTGCTGCGGCACGAGCGGTCGCGCGGCGCGCCGCGCGTCGATCTCGCCCTTGAGATACTCCAGCTCGCGCCTCGCTGCCGCCTCGCCAGCGCGGATCAGTTCGTCGGCGCGATGGAAATCGAACAGGCCGATGTCGCCGATGCGCGGCGAGATCATCGCATCGGGCGGATCGCCGGCAAGGCGCGAGCGCGAAATGCGATCCTGGACGATATTGAAGGCATCGACCATGACCGTCGAAATGCCGGGGCTGTCATCGCCACGACCGAAGAACTGGCGCTGCAGCAAGCGCTTCATCGACGCGCTGCCGGTCGTCGGCGGCGCTTCGTCAACGTCGTCCTCCGGCGGATGCGGGAAGGCTTCCAGGTGCGGTACGACGGTGCCGCGGTTGTCGTTGTTCAAATTGACGGCGATGACGTAGCGGGCGCCGAGCGCACGGCAGACCGTCACGGGGATCGGATTGACCAGCGCGCCGTCGAATAGCCAGCGACCGTCGATCTTCACCGGCTTGAAGATGCCGGGCAAGGCATAGGACGCCCGCATCGCCGTCACCAGCTTGCCGCGCGACAGCCAGACTTCGTGGCCCGTGCCGATTTCGGTTGCCACGGCGGTGAAGCGGCGCGGCAATTCGTCGATGGTGCGTTCGCCGAGATCGCGTTCGAGACGCTGGCAGAGCTTCTGGCCGGAGATCAAGCCGCTGCCGGCGAAATTGAAGTCGAGGTAGCCGAAGACGCGGCGTGCGGTCAGTTCTCGCGCAAACCGTTCCAGATGATCGAGATGGCCGGCCGCGTGGCATCCGCCGACGACGGCGCCGATGGACGTGCCAGCGATGATGTCGGGCACGATGCCGACGGCTTCCAAAGCTCTGATGACGCCGATGTGGGCCCAGCCCCGCGCCGCGCCGCCGCCGAGCGCCAACCCGATCTTAGCCTTAGATGTGCCGTGCGTTGCCATGGCTTCAATCGCCCTATCGCTGTGTCGTGCCGAGGCGCATTTCGTCCAATTGGTGCAAGCGACATGCCCGTTCGATGACGAATCTCGATGTTTACTTTATCTGATGCTGCGCCCGAGGAATTAAAGGCGCACTACCGGAATGGCGCGCGGACGGCAAAAAACGTCCATGCAACGCAGCAAAAACGGCTGAGTACGGCGTGTGCTTCTGCGAAGTATTCTGCTGCAGCGCGATCGCGTGGCCTGGCGGCGGTCGGTCGGGTGGAGATTTCAGTCTGGCGGGGATGTCAGTCTGATGATGATGTCGTTGCTTTCGAGTGGTGCCAGACGCGATGCCGCCGGGTCGTTGGCGTTGGGCAGGACGCGGCGGTAGAAGCAACTGGTTTCGCCCGTGTGGCAGGCGCGCCCTTCGCCGGCAATCTCGACCTTGACGATCAGCGCGTCCTGGTCGCAATCGGTCAGCATCTCGACGATGCGGAGCAGGTTGCCGCTCTCCTCGCCCTTCTTCCACAGTTTGGCGCGCGAGCGGCTCCAGAAGTGGGCGATGCCCGTCGAAAGCGTCAGCGCCAGGGCTTCGGCGTTCATCCAGGCGAACATGGCGATTTGGCCGGTGTGGGTGTCGGTGACGATCGCCGGGATCAGGCCGGCCGCGTCGAACTGCGGTGAAAAGAGGTCGCCGTTTTCGAGGGCCGCCTTTTCGGTGAGGACGGGGAAGGTGGGCGGCGTGTCGGGCATTGCGGGCACCTGTTGCGGTTCGAGGCGCGGCGGTGCGGGTTCGCAACCGATGCGATCTGCCCTATATATCGGGTCCGGCATCGAAACCAACTCTGCGGGCGCCCAGGATCTCATGGCAGAACTCGCCGACATCTACTCGACACGCATTCTCGAACTGGCGGCGGCGATACCGCGGACCGAGCGCCTTGCCGCGCCGGATGCGACCGCGACGGCGCATTCCAAGCTGTGCGGTTCGACGATCGCCGTCGATCTCGACATGGACGGCGACACGATCTCGGGCTTCGGCCAGAAAGTCAGGGCGTGCCTGCTCGGGCAGGCGGCGGCGTCGGTCGTCGGGCGCGAGATCGTCGGCACGTCGGCGGCCGAGTTCCGCACCATCGCGGCTCAGATGCGGGCGATGCTGAAGGAAAGTGGCCCACCACCTGGCGGGCGCTGGGCCGATCTGGCGGTGCTGGAGCCGGTGCGCGACTACAAGGCGCGGCACACCTCGACGCTGCTGGTGTTCGAGGCCGTCGAGCGGGCGCTCGGAGAGATCGAGGCGCGGCGGGCGTCCGCGGTGGCGGCGCCGGCGGCCGGTTGATCCCATGCACCCCGGTAAGGCGTTGCTCAAAGCGCCGATCCACCTTTACCGCTGGACGATCAAGCCGTGGACGGGGCTGGAGTGCCGGCACCTGCCGACGTGCTCCGAGTACGGCCTCGAGGCCATCGACACCAACGGGCCGTGGCGCGGTTTCTGGCTGACGCTGTCACGGGTTCTGCGCTGCAATCCATGGGGTTCGGCGGGCTATGATCCGCCGCCCGACATCCGCTGCGAATGCCACACGTTCGCACCGTGGAAATACGGCCGCTGGACCGGCCGGCACATCGTCCAGACGTGGCGAGATACGCCTTAGAAATTGGGGTCCAGGGGACAAGTCCCCTGGCCTTCACGTCCTTGCCGCGCGTAACTCTCGTCTGCCGCGCGTGCTTCTCGCCGCACGACTGTTTCCCACCTTTCCGGAAGCGCTACTTCTTGGTCCAGGTTTCGCTGTCGCACATCGATTCGCCAACCGCGCAACCCTTGATGGTCAGCGACGAGCCGCTCATCGAAACCTTGCCGTTGAAGCTCATGAAGCCCGGCATGTCCGGATGCTTCATGCTGCTTCCCGCCCATCCGTTACCGCTCTTCGACATGCCGTTGCACATCTCGAAGCCGTCGCTCACGCGCGTGCAGTAGAGCTTGCCGCCTTTGACCGCGACGTTGATCGTGTCCTTGTCTTTGCGCAGATATGTGCCTTGAGCGGCGGCGGTCGCAACCGTGCCGATGGTCAGCGACAAAGCCAGAATTGCAAGGTATCCCGCGGAATTGCGCATTTTTGCAGTCCTCCCAATACGACCCCATGTGTGCGGATCGGCGGCCCGCGTTCGCAACGGTGCCTTCGGGGAGGTGGCCCGTCTTGTCTCGACGCGTGACTTCAAATTTCCGAACCGGAAATCGAGGGTAGGCGGCGTTTATCAGGGGATCAATAGTGTAAATGCATGAATATCGGCATGCGACGAGATATGGCCGCAGACCGATGCCGCCGTGGCACGCGGGCGCCACTGTGCGGCCGGCTCAAGCCGCGTCGGCGCGCCCTGCGGCGGCGTCTTGCGCGACACCGGCCGCCGCTGCTGCAACTTCAGCGGCAGTATCGGCCGCGAAAGCAACCGCATTGGCCAGCGTGATCGCCACCTCCGGCTGGTAGACCACCTCGCGGCCGAACTCGACCAGCGTCGAGATGACGTCGACGAGGCTGTCGAAGGCGCGCTGGCCGATGTACTCGAAGGCCTTCACCTCCCACAGCGTCTGGCCCTGGAACAGTTGCCCGGCGAGGATCGTCTTGACGGTGATCTCGGGGCAGGCGTCGTTCTTGATCAGCGCGCCGAGGTGGGGCGCCAGGGTCGGCTTGGGCACCGGCGAGCCCTCGGGGAAGCCGTGTGCGTATGCGGAACGCTTGAACAGGTTGACGTCGAGGAAGTGCTCTTCGAGCGTCTTGCGTACGCCCGCATCGACGATCGCCGTGATCTGGATGCACGGGCGGTTGCGACCCTGGATCATGACGACGCCCTTGCGGATGGCGAGCTTCGGCGGCTGCATGTGCTTGGACCTCTGGGGGATGCGGCAGGACCCGAACGCGATCGCGGTCGGCGACGCACACCTTAGGTCAGGGCGCGTTAAGGAAGGCCATGTCGAGAGGGCTAGCGGACCGTCACGGATCGTGCCGCTTTGGCACACCGGCCGGCGCGGCCCGCCTTGACAGAGACCGCCCGAGGGACAAAACAACGCTTCCCGACCCCAAACTTACGCCGCCCTGGTTCGCGGCGAGTGAGAAACAAGGAGCACGCGATGACCGATTTAGCCGACGTCACACTCACGTTCCCCGATGGCGCGACACGCAAGGTGAAAGCGGGCACCAGCGGCCTCGATGTCGCGAAATCCATCTCGCCGTCGCTCGCCAAGCGCACGGTCGCCATGCAGCTCGACGGTGCGCTGGTCGATCTCGCCGACCCGATCGAGAAAGATGCGAAGATCAATTTCGTCGCGCGCACGGACGCAGCGGCGCTCGAACTCATCCGGCACGATTGCGCGCACGTGCTGGCGGAAGCCGTGCAGGACTTGTGGCCGGGCACGCAAGTGACCATCGGCCCGGTGATCGAAAACGGCTTCTTCTACGACTTCGCCAAAGCGGAGCCGTTCACGCCCGACGATCTGCCGAGAATCGAAAAGCGGATGGGCGAGATCATCGCCAAGAATGCTCCGTTCACCAAAGAGGTTTGGACCCGCGAGCAGGCCAAAGAGTATTTCCGCGCCAAGGGCGAACTGTTCAAGGTGGAACTGGTCGATGCCATTCCGGCCGATCAGGACATCAAGATTTACAAGCAGGGCGCGTGGCTCGATCTGTGCCGCGGCCCGCACATGACGGCGACCGGCGCCATCGGCCGGGCGTTCAAGCTGACCAAATTCGCCGGCGCCTACTGGCGCGGCGACAGCAACAACCCGCAGCTGCAGCGCATCTACGGCACCGCGTTCGCGACCCAGGACGAACTCGACGCCTACCTGAAGCAGATCGAGGAAGCCGAGAAGCGCGATCACCGCAAGCTCGGCCGCGAGATGGATCTGTTCCATTTCCAGGAGGAAGCGCCGGGGTCGGTGTTTTGGCACGCCAAGGGCTGGACACTGTTTCAGACACTGATTTCCTATATGCGCCGCCGTCAGCAGGCCGCTGGATACATGGAAGTCAATTCTCCCGACATGATGGAAAAGCACTTCTGGGAGCTTTCGGGCCACTGGGAAAACTACGGCGAGAACATGTTCACGACCACGCTCCCCGACGAGCGCGTGTTCTGCTGCAAGCCGATGAACTGTCCGGGCCATGTGCAGATCTTCAAGCATGGCCTCAAGAGCTATCGCGACCTGCCGCTCAAGATCGCCGAATTCGGCAAGGTGCATCGCTACGAGCCGTCGGGGGCGCTGCACGGCATGCTGCGCGTGCGCCACTTCACGCAGGACGACGCGCACATCTTCGTCACCGAAGACCAGATCATGCGCGAATGCCTCGCCATCAACGATCTGATGCTGTCGATTTACGGCCACTTCGGCTTCGAGGACATTTTCATCAAGCTGTCGACGCGGCCTGAAAAGCGCGTCGGCTCAGATGATCTGTGGGACAAAGCCGAGAAAGCGCTGAGCGACGTGCTCGACGAAGTGACGAAGCGTTCGAATGGCCGCGTGAAAACGGCGCTGCAACCGGGCGAGGGCGCATTCTATGGGCCGAAACTCGAATACGTGTTGAAGGACGCCATCGGCCGCGACTGGCAGTGCGGCACGACGCAGGTCGACTTCAATCTCGCGGGGCGCCTCGGCGCGTTCTACATTGACGAGAACAGCCAGAAGAAGACGCCGGTGATGATCCACCGCGCCATGTTCGGTTCGCTCGAACGCTTCACCGGCATTTTGATCGAGAACTTCGCCGGCCATTTCCCGCTGTGGCTTTCGCCGTTGCAGGCGGTGGTGGCGACCATCGTGTCCGATGCCGACGACTACGCGGGCGAGGTGCTGGCGGCCTTGAAGGCTAAGGGCCTGCGCGCCGAGATCGACCTCAGGAACGAGAAGATCAATCTCAAGGTCCGCGAGCATTCGCTGCAGAAAGTGCCGGTGCTGCTGGTGGTTGGAAAACGCGAAGCGGAAGAGCGCAAAGTCTCGATCCGTCGTCTCGGCAGTGACAAGAACGAAGTCATGGGGCTGGATGAAGCCCTGGCGATGCTGGCCGCCGAAGCCGTACCGCCGGATCTGGCGGGGGCTTGAACGACACAGCACCAGACGGGACGCTCGTCGCGACACGACGGGCGGTGTCGTTGCGCCGTTGCGCACACGCGGCGATGGGCGGTCGCGGGCCCGATCGCGTCACCTCGCGTCGTAGCTCTCCCGGAGCTCCTTGGTGCGCGCGTTGGTCAGTGCCGTCAGGCAGCCGATGACGGCGACCGTGGTGCCTGTACCGCCGCCCCAGAACATCGGGATGTGCTCGCGACATTCCGCGTCCCGGTAGGCGAGCCAGGCGCGCTGGCTGTCGCGCAGCGCTTTTTCCCAGTTCCTGGCGCTGAAGCGGTCGCTTGCACCGTCCGCCATGCCGGGCACGGCTTTCAGCGCTCTCTGGTAGGCGGCGTTGAGCGCCTTGTCGGCGGCGGTAAAATCCTTGTCGGCGCAGAAGTTCATCTCCAGCGTCGAGGAGGCGTTGGCGCAGTCGATCTGCGGCTCGGACTCGGCGAGCGCCGGA
>JBKBNR010000060.1:0-3853 GCA_046295315.1 Hyphomicrobiaceae bacterium | reverse complement strand
GCGGCGAGCGCGCCGGAAAAGCCGAGCGCCGGAGCGGCGAGCAGGATCGACAGTGTCACGATGAAAGCACGGAGGTTGGTCATGGCGGCCTCGGCGGTTCGAGATTGAGATAGCTCTACCGAATTCATATGACGGCCGCTCGCCGATGACACGGCAACGGACGGCAAGTGTCGGCAGGCCGCGCCATATCGGCCGATGCAGCGACCTGCGTCGCGACGGTTGCCGAAACGCACGCCGGATGCTTCAACGCTCGCCTGAGGCAGAGAACGCGGGGGCGCATGCGAGACGGGCAGAAGGGGGCGGCGCCAAATGACGCCATGCGGCGGCTCGAAATCCTGCGCAAGGTCTTCAGGCTGACGAGCTTCGTTTACCTCGGCCTGCACACCTGGGTGTCGGCGGCCGTGTTCGCCGCCGCGGGCCGCTGGGCGGCGCTGGCGACGTTCGTCACGCTGGGCCTCGGCGATACATTCTGGGTTTGGACGTGGTGGAGCGGCGGCGACGTGCCCGGGGTGTGGTATGCGGCGCTCGCCGCGTCGGTCATGTTCGCGACATGGCTCGCCACCAAACGCTGGAAGGACCGCTATCTCATCCGACTGACAATCGCAGGGCTCGATTTTCCGCCCGACATCCGCTCCGGCGGCGAGCCGATCGCGAGGGCGCCGAAATCGAACGTCGGCGAGCAGCCCTGATTCCGGTCGCCGTTGCGAGATTGCGTCCCGCTGCCTCGCCATGTCGCTGCGCATGTCCGTTCGCGAAGTGCTGCTCGATCTGGCGCCGCATGGCTCGTTCAGCTTCGAGGCTTTCGCGCGCAGCGGTCGTTTCGCCCGATCGGCGACGCCTTCGACGCTCGGGATCGGCGATCTCCAATGGGCGGTGACGTGGGGCTTCCATGATCCGGGCGTTGGGCGCGTCGGCCGGGCGGCGCTCGCCGCCGGGCTCTCACCGTTCCTGGCGCGGCGACGTCGGCAATCATCGATGCAGCGCTTCATCGTCGCGGCGCCCGAGGGTCTGGCGCCCAAACCTCTGGCGCTGATGTCCACGTCGGCCGGAAAAGCCGCCGCGCCTTGTAGCCGATGGCGATCGTTCGACTCCCGCCGATGCCCAGTCGCAAGAAACACTTCGTTAACCTCGATGACGGAAAGATGAAGGCCTTGTGAACGAAACGTCACCGGGTCCCTCACATGCGTCCTGCCGCATCCGCATGCACCACGTTGAAGTTTTCCAAAGGCGTCCCGCCGTTCCATCTCGTGAAGTCGGGCGCTCGCCGCAGCAGTTTCGTGGTCCCGCCGTCGCCGCATCCCATCCTCCTGCCCATCGACCAGTTGCGACCCACCCAGGTGACGGTCGGTATGCGTGCTGTCGCCGCCAAGCGCGAGCGGGTCGCAACGCGGGCGGCGAAGCGCAAGAAGATCACGCGTTTCCTCGAGAAGCGGCCGATCCCGGCGGTCCTTGGTCCGGGAGACGGCGTCTACATCATCGACCACCATCACTTGAGCCTCGCACTGCTGCAGAGCGAGGTACCGGCCGCCTTTGTGCAGGTCGTCAGCGACTTCTCGTCGCTCGGCGACGCAGCGTTCTGGCGGCGCATGATGTCGACCGGGTGGATGCACCCCTACGACGAGACCGGACGCCGAGTGCGGCCGCACGAACTGCCGAGCGCAATTTCGTCGCTGCGCAACGATCCGTACCGCGATCTGGCGTGGTCGGTGCGCGAGGAGGGGGGCTACAGGAAGTCGCCGGCGCCCTATGCCGAGTTCAAGTGGGCGCAATACTTCCGCGAGCAGATCCCCCTCGTAAAACTGCTGCGCGACTATGACCGCGCGCTGGAGACGGCGCTGACGCTGGCGCGCAGTCCGGCCGCCGCTGGACTGCCGGGCTTCCGCGCCGCGTGAAGCGGCGTAACGGCGGGATCGCGCCAGGATCAACCCATCGCTGCGGCGATGCCGACGACGGCGCTTTCGAACACGCGCCGGCCGTCGCTGCCGCCGAGGGCTGGCTCATACAACCGCTCGGGATGCGGCATCATACCGACGATGCGACCGGTCTCATCCGAGATGCCGGCGATGTTGTTCATGGCGCCATTGGGGTTGGCGTCGTCCGTGATGCGCCCGTCCGGCGTGCAGTAGCGCATCACCACCTGGCCTTCGCCTTCGATGCGCGCGATGGTCTCGTCGTCGGCGAAATAGTTGCCCTCGGCATGTGCGATCGGCACCTTGATGACCTCGCCGCAGCGGTAAACGCTGGAAAAGAACGTCTCGTGGCCGTCGACGCGCAGGTGCACGTCGCGGCAGATGAATTTCAGGCTGCGGTTGCGCATCAGCGCTCCCGGCAGCAGACCGGACTCGGTCAGGATCTGGAAGCCGTTGCAGATGCCGAGCACGGGCGTGCCCGCCTTCGCTTTCGCGATCACGTCCTTCATGATGCGGGAATGCGCTGCCATGGCGCCGCAGCGCAGGTAATCGCCGTAGGAAAAGCCGCCCGGCAGCACGATGAAGTCGGACTTGGGCACCTCGGCATCGCCGTGCCAGATCATGCGCGGGGCGTGGCCCGTGACACGCTCGATGGCGACCTTGACGTCGCGATCACAGTTGGAGCCTGGGAAGACGATGACGGAAGCGCGGATCATTTTGTGGTCTCGGTGGCTTGATCGGGCGTTGCGTTCGGCATCGCGGCCGCGCGGCAGGCGCCGCTTTCGAGAGCTTCTATCTGCTGGCCGCGAAAGGTGGAAGCCTTGAGGTCGAGGGTCGCGAGCTTCACAACCGCGAGCAGCAGCAACTCTTGTGGGCCGAGCTCCTGAACACTCTTCGGGGCCGGCGACCAGAGCTGAACGTCATTTTGGCCGAAGGCGAGCGGGCATCCCGACGCGCAAGCCTGCGCCTGAAGCGTGCCGAGCGACGCCTTGTGCCCGTCGCTGACCGATAAGATCCGCCATGTACCCTTGGACGCTTCGGGCTCGGCGGCGCGCATCAGACGCAAGATCAGCGCGCCGTTCGAAGCGTTGGCGGCGTCGGTCGCCACCAGCACCGACTTGGTGTCGCAGGCGATGTCGAGGGAGGCTCCCGGCGCCAGCATCAACGGCGGTGCCAGGTGGCCAGCGCGTGCTGCTGGGGCAAGCGCGGCCAGCGCCACCGCCACAACTGCCGACGTGGCGCGGCGGCTCATTTGAGCATCACCAGCACGGCGACGATTGCTGCGACGAGCGGCACGAGAATGAAAACCGCGGCTTTGAGGGCCATGAACCGGATGGCTTTGCCGGCGTCGCCGGAGCCGGCAGTATCGGACTTGCGGGGTTCACCACCGGATCCGCTCATCGACCCGTTCACCGCACCAGCTCGAAGGCGTAGTTCTCGATGACGGTGTTGGCGAGCAGGTCCTTGCACATCCGCTCGACCGCCTCCCGCGCCTTCGCCTCGTCCGTCTCGGCCAGCGCCACCTCGATGTACTTGCCCTGGCGCACGTCGCCGACGCCGCCGAACCCGAGACCTTCGAGCGCATGGCCGATGGCCTTGCCCTGCGGATCGAGGACGCCGTTCTTGAGGGTGATTTTGATCAGGGCTTTCATGCGTTCGCTGCGCTCGTCGTTCTGGTCGGGGGCTGATTCCAGGAGTTGAAAGAAGCGTGCGTTTCGTCGGCGGGTGAATTGCTCGACGGGAGCCGGACCGCGAGCGGCGAGCCCGGCGACCCGCCACCCACCTTGAGCCGAGGCGGCGCACGCACGTCTCAGTTGGTCTTGGTGTCGCCGTTGGAAGCGACGAGCACCGGCCCGGCGCCCTTCGGCGGGCGCGGTTCGCTCAACACGCCGAGGCGCTTGGCGACCTCCTGATAGGCCTCGAGCATGCCGCCGAGATCGCGG
>JBKBNR010000059.1:0-11277 GCA_046295315.1 Hyphomicrobiaceae bacterium | reverse complement strand
ATGTTTCGCAAACGCCGCCGACACGAAATCGTGGCCGTCGCGCTGATCCTTCAGCGCCACGAACAGATCACCCGCCTTCAGCGTGCGCGTGTCGATGGACAGGCCGAGCACGTCGCCCTTACACGAGCCGTCGGCAACGCCGCCACTCGCCTCGATCAGGGCTGGGACTGTCCACAACGGCTCGCTCATGCGCGGCTCCCTGACGTGCCGGTTGACGCAGTCTCATGTCGCGCGATCGCCGCCCGTGCGACGTCGTGATCGGAAAATGGCAGCACCTTGTCGCCGACGATCTGGCCGGTCTCGTGGCCCTTGCCCGCGATCAGCACCACATCGCCCGGCGCGACGAGCGCCACCGCGCGTTCGATCGCCTCGGCGCGGTCGCCGATCTCGCGCGCGCCGGCAGCGCCAGCCATGATCTCGGCGCGGATCGCCGCCGGCACCTCGCTGCGCGGGTTGTCGTCGGTGACGATGACGACGTCGGCGCCCGCGGCGGCGATGCGACCCATGATCGGTCGCTTGCCCTTGTCGCGGTCGCCGCCGCAGCCGAAAACCGAGATGAGCTTGCCGGTGACGAAGGGGCGCACGCCTGCAAGCGCGGCGGCCAGCGCCTCGGGTTTGTGCGCGTAATCGACGACGACGAGGCCGCCATTGACGGTGCCGACGATATCGAGACGCCCCGGCACGCCTTTGACGGTTTCCAGCGCCATGAGGGCATCGCGCGGCGCGATGCCGGTGGCGATGGCGAGGCCTGCCGCGACGAGCGCGTTCTCGACCTGATAATCGCCGATCAGCGGCAGGCGCACTGTGGCAGTGCCGTCACCGCCGCCGGTGAAGCCGACCGTCAGGCGCTGCGCGAAGCCGTCGCGCTCGACGGCGGGCAACTGCAGCGTCCGACCAGCCCTGCCGACGGTGAGCACATCGAGGCCGCGCTCTCGCGCCGCTTCGAAGGCAGCTTGCGAATAGGCCCCATCCATGTTGACGACGACCGGCTGCCCGGGCTGCAACAACTCCTCAAACAGCCGCAGCTTGGCGGCGAGATAGTGCTCGACCGTCGGGTGATAATCCATATGGTCGCGGCCGAGATTGGTGAAGGCGCCAGCCGTCAGCCGCACGCCGTCGAGACGGTGTTGATCGAGCCCGTGTGACGACGCCTCGCATGCCAGATGCGTGATTCCTTCGTGCGCCAGCCCGTCGATGGTCTGGTGCAGCGCCACCGGGTCCGGCGTCGTCAACGAGCCGTAGACGGCTCCAGCAGGCTTCACGACACCGATGGTGCCGAGCGACGCGGCGGCGCACCCGTTGGCGGCGAAGATCTGCCGGGTAAACTCGGCGACGGAGGTCTTGCCGCTGGTGCCGGTGACGGCGACGATCGTTTCGGGCTGGGCCGGGAAGAGCCGCGATGCCATCAGCGCCAGGGTGCGGCGCGGATCAGCCACGCGGATGACCGTCAGGGGCAGGGTATCGGGTAGCGCCGCCTCCGCGGCCACGACCGCCGCCACCGCACCGTTGCGCGCCGCATCGACCACGAACCGCGCACCATCCGTGCGCGAGCCCGGCATGGCGACGAATACGAACCCCGGCGCGACATCGCGACTGTCCGCCGTTGCGCCGGTGACGAACAAGCTGCCCGCACTGGACGGGATCGGGTTTTCAGGTCCGAGCAGTTGCGACAGCAGCATGTGAGGAGTGACCCGCGGATCCGGTGCGGTTGTGTTGCGGCCAGGACGGCGCTTGCCCGATCCGACCAACTCAGAAACGGATTTCGACGGTCGAGTTGCACAAGCGGGCGCGAACCGGCAAAGCGAAGCACCCTCAAATCTCATATTGCCGGCGGACCGAAGCGTCAAACCGCCTGCGCGGCCCGGCTGCAACAGTCAGCATACGATGTTGCAACATTCGCACGGTTGCATCGGCCTTGCGATGTGCGGCGCGTTCAATCCCCAGGCGCACCGGCCTCAGCCGGAAGCACGCCGAGTTGGGGAGCGATCCGACCGATCAGCCGCGCCGTCACCGGCGCCGCCGTATGACCGGCGGTGATCTCGCCATCGGAGGCGCGTGTGCGCGACGGCTCGAAGATCAGGACCAGCGTCAGAAATCGCGGCCGGTCCATCGGGAAGGCGCCGAGGAACGACGAGATGACCGAATTGCCCATGTAGCGGCCCTTGACGGCGATCTCGGCCGTGCCGGTTTTGCCGCCGACGCGATAACCTGGCACATCGGCGCGCCGGCCCGTGCCGCCCGCCTCGGCGACATTGGCGCGCATCATCCGGGCCAGCGCCGAACTCGTCGCGGCGGAAATCACCCGGCGCCGTTCAGGGGTGTCACCCGGCTGCCGTTTGAGCAATGTCGGTTGGATCAGATCGCCGCCGTTGACCAGCGCCGCCGCCGCCGCCGCGAACTGCAGCGGCGCCACCGCGAGGCCGTGCCCGTAAGACACGGTGATCGTCTCGATCTCCGCCCAGCGCGACGGCACCTGCGGAGCGGCAATGGGGCCTGCCTCGGTTCGCCCCACCGTCAGCAAGCCGAGCGACGACAGAAACGCACGTTGCCGGTCGCTTCCCGCCCCGAGCGCCAGCATGGCAGAGCCGACGTTCGACGACTTCGTGAACACCTCGGTGACGGTGAGCGAACGCCCCGGCGGATGCAGATCCTTGATGTCGAATCGCCCGGATTTGAGCGGGCGCGTCACGTCGACGATCGACCGGTCGTCGACCCGCCCGGCCTCGATGGCCTCGGCAACGGTGAGCAGTTTGAAGATCGAGCCGAGTTCGTAGGTGCCACCCGCGATACGGTCGATCCGCGACTGGTCGAGCAGCGCTTCGGGACGCGCCGGATCGACACCGGGACGCGACGCGCTGGCGAGTACCTCCCCGGTCGTCACGTCGAGCACGAGGCCCGCTGCGCCCGCCGCCTCAAAGGTCGCCATGGCTGACGCCAATTCCTCTTCGAGCGTGTGCTGGACGCCGAGGTCGATCGACAGCGCCACCGGCCGCGCTGCCGACGGCGCCGCTGATACCACCGTCTCGATCAACCCCTTGTCGTCCAGATGCCGCTCGACACCGGCGATGGCGCGGTTCTCGACGTTGACACCGCCGAGCAGATGGCCGGCAAGTTCGCCACCCGGATAGGCGCGGCGCAACTCGGTGCGGAACGAGAGCCCGGGCAGGCCGAGATTGTGGACGCGCTGCGCCGTTTCCGGCGCTAGGCCGCGGCGCAGCCAGACGAAGCGCCGCGTCCTGTCGGCGAGCAATTCGCGGACGCGCGCGGTATCGAGATCGGGGAAAATGCGGGCCAGCTTCTCACTCACCTCGTCGCGATCGAGCACCAGCGACGGATCGGCATAGAGCGACATGACCTCGACGTCGCTGGCGAGCAGACGGCCGTTGCGGTCGACGAGATCGGGCCGGGCGACGCTGGTGGCGAGCGGGCTCGACGTGTTGCTGACCGTCTGCGGCGCGGCAGTGAGCGCGAGGCGAACGAGTTGTGCGCCAACGGCCGAGAACGCCAGCACGACGGCAATCGTCGCGACCAGCGCGCGGTAGATTTCGGAGCTTCGCGACCGGTCACCGGCCGGCACCATGCGGCCGCCCAGCGCAATCGCCTCCGTGGTTATGGTGACGCCGCGGCGCATGGACTATTCGCCTCGACAGACTTCGACGCCGCACGCCGGCATGGCTGGTCAGTGCTCGAGAATGGTGGCGAAGCGCGCCAGATCGTCGGGCTTGCCCGTCGCCGGCGCCAATTGACCCGGCGAGGGCGTCACCAGCCCCTGTTCACGCGCCAGGGGGGCGATGCGCTCGGGCCGCGCCAGATGCGCCCGCTCGGCTTTCAACACCGCGATGTCGGTGCGAGCCGCAGAAACGGCGCGTTCCTGCGACTGCACGCGGTTCTCGAGCTGGCGGGTGTCGTTGTTCAAGGCATAGAGAAGGAACGCGCTCGACAGCGCGAGAAAGACGGCGGACAGGGTGAGCAAACGCATCGCACATACTCCCGTTAATTTCAGCGCCGCGTCCTCAGAGTTCCCGGTCGAACTCGTCGGCTGCGGCGGGCCAAACCGGTGCCGAGGTCCGCACGCCGGCGCGCAAACGTGCCGAACGGGCGCGCGGGTTGACCTCCAATTCACCTTTCGAGGAGGTTAACGAGCGACGGTTAACAATCTGGAAACTCGGCGCATCGAATTGTTCGCTTTGCTCGGGGAGATAGCGCGAGGCGCGCGGACCGGCGCCACTTCGGCGAAGCAGGAACTGCTTGACGATGCGATCCTCGAGCGAATGGAAGGTGACGACGACCAGCCGCCCGCCCGGCGCCAGCACCCGTTCGGCGGCCGCAAGCCCACGCCGCAATTCACCGAGTTCGTCGTTGACATAGATGCGCAGCGCCTGGAACGAGCGCGTCGCCGGATGCACCTTCTGGTCGTGCCGCCGCCCGCCGAGCGCCCTGCTGATCGTGTCGGCCAATTCCAGCGTCGTCGAGAACGGCTTGTCGGTTCGGCGCCGTGCGATGGCGCGGGCGACGGCGCGAGAACGATGCTCCTCGCCGAGCGAAAAGAGAATATCGGCGATGCGGCCTTCCTCGAACGTGTTGACGACATCCGCGGCCGATAGCCCGGCGGCGCTCATGCGCATGTCGAGGGGGCCGTCCTTCTGGAACGAGAAGCCGCGCTCGGGCCGGTCGAGTTGCATCGACGAGACGCCGATGTCGAGCACGACGCCATCGACCGGCACGAACGACGCCTGCGAGGCGATATCGTCGAGGTTGCCGAACGTGCCGCCGACGAGAGACAGGCGGCCGGCGTAACTCTCGACGAGCGCCGAGCCGGCGGCAAGCGCCGACGGATCGCGGTCGATGGCGAGCACCCGGCAAGGCGCGGCATCGAGAATGGCGCGGGAGTACCCGCCAGCGCCGAACGTGCCGTCGATAAAGCGTTCGCCAGCTTGTGGCGTCAGCGCCTCCAGCACCTCGGCGAGCAGCACGGGAATGTGCCGGGACCGCTCCTCGCGACCGTTCTCCGCCCCCGGCGAACCATCGCGCCGCGGCGTCATTCCCGTGCCCCTCCCCCGCCGCCGTCACCCCCGCTGCGGTTGGTGTCTTTCGCGCGTGCCGCCGCGCCGAGCAGCTTCCTGTGATCGTGCACCTTGGTCCGCGCCTTTTCCCGCCGCTCTAGGAAGCGGCCGGGTTCCCAGATCTGAAACTTGTCACCCAGGCCGACAAACGTGACCTCGGTGTCGATGCCGGCGTGCGCGCGCAGCGACTGAGGAAGGACGATGCGTCCGTCGCCGTCGATGCCGAGCACCTGCACGTCGCCGTAGAGCGCAACAGAGAGTTCGTCCCGCTCGTCCGAATAATCCGGCAGGCCAGCGAGAAGCCCGTCGATCTTCTGCGCAAGCCGCTCGCCGCCCGCATCGAGGGCCGGAGCATCGAGCGAGGGGTAGCAGTAGATGCCTGATCCGCCGCCGGACTTGTAACCGTCGCGCTCGAGCACGGCGCGGAAGGCAGCGGGGATCGAGACCCGCCCCTTGGCGTCGATCTTGTTGGTGAATGTCGAGACAAAGCGGTCCATCTCCAGGCTCGAGCCTCACTCCCGACGCAGCACCGATCCGCAGCACGGAACCCGGCCGACGGCGGGAAGAAACCGCGGCGGTCGCACGACCCGGGCCCTCTCTCCGGGTGGCGCCACGCCGCGGCCTCAAGCCCGGTGCGGACGGGCAATTATGGGATAGCATGGGAAATTATGGGCATCAATGGTTTATTAAGGTTTTCAACATGCGGAGCATGGGGCGTCACCGAGGCACGCCCGTTAAGGGTTCCTCAGCCATGCACGGCTATTCCTTTGGCAACGGTTCAATTGCTCAGGTGCTGCGTCCCGATGCCGTCGGTGTTCCACTCGCGCATTTGCGCGCTGTCTCGATTTGCGGCGGTCGTTGGCGCGCTGCTCGCCGGAATCGCGGCGCCGCTGGCGACCGCGGCGCATGGCGCCACCAGCTACCGCGCCACGGTCACGCCATCCGGCGCGCCACCGATCGATCTCTATGTCGAGGAGCACGGTCCCGCGGGGGCGCCGCCAGTGCTGCTGCTGCACGGTCTTGCCGCGTCGACCCATTCCTGGCGTCACGTCGTGCCGATGCTGGCGCCGACCAACCGCGTCATTGCGCTCGATCTCAGGGGCTTCGGCCGCTCCGACAAACCGTTCGACCAGCGCTATTCCGCCGCCGACCAGGCGGCGCACGTCACGTCGTTCATCGAGCGGCGGGGTTTGAAAGGCATCACGCTCGTCGGCCACTCGTTCGGCGGCGCCGTGGCGCTGGTCACGACATTGGGCCTTAACGCGCGCCGGCCCGGTCTCATCCGACGGCTGGTGCTGCTCGATGTGCCAGCCTATCCGCAGGAGCCGACCGCCTTCGTTTCATTCCTGCGCAAGCCGGTGCTGCCGTATGCACTGCTGACACTGGTGCCGCCGGAGCTGGCGGCGGCGCTGGTGCTGTCGCCGGAGAACGAGGCCGGGAGTCTCGATCTCACGGATGTCAGAACTTATGCCGCGCCGTTCTACGAGGCGGCCGCGCGCCATGCGTTGATCTCGACCGCGCGGCAGTTGCGGCCGTCCAACTGGCGCCAGATCGTAGCCCGCTATCCGACGATCCGACAGCCGACGCTGATTGTGTGGTGTGACGGCGACAACGTGGTGCCGTTGTCGAGCGGCGCGCGGCTGGTGAAGGCACTGCCGAACGCGCGGCTCGAGGTGATCCGGGGGTGCGTGCACTCGCCACAGGACGAGAAGCCGGCCGCGCTGATACGCCTGATGCGCGCCTTCGTGGAGCGCTGACCGGCCCACCCTAGTGTTGCGTCACTAACGCTTGGTCACCGGTTGCTGAAGCGTGGTCTGCCAAGCGTCAGTGACAAAAGCAACACTAGAATCATTGAGTTGCCCGTGTTGCTTATGTCTCCGACACTTGGTCGGTCGGGCGCATCAACGGGAACCAAGTGTCGGAGACGGAACACTAGCGGGGCTCCCGCTGGGACAGAGACATCGCCCTCAGATCGGCATGCGACCCATCGATTGCATCAACAGGGTTCCGAACGTCATGCCGGCTTCGCTGAGCACGGCATCGAGCCCCTTCATCGAAACATCGAAGAAGCGCTTGCCGGGCGGCGACGACAAGAACTTCGCGTAGGCATTGAGGTCGGCGATACTGGCCGTCCGATAGGTGTAGGCCATGGCCGTCATGATGACCATCTCGGTCTCGGCCGTGATGGACGCGCGATGGGCCTCGATCTGCTCCTCGATGACGTCGAGCGGCATCGACAATTGCGAGGTGTCGGCGGCCGCCAGCCCGATCATCACGGCGCGCAGCATGTTCAACGCCATTTCGACCGATGCTTCGCGGAGCCTTATGGCATCGGCCACGGCGACGAGGGCCGCCGCACGCTTGGGGTTGCGTTGCAGCCCTCGCATCAGGCCGTCGGCCTTCGCCATCATATCGCGTTGCGCCTCGGGCGTCGCCGAACCGACCTCGCGCGCGACCATGGCCTTGCCGAGCTTGCCTTTGAAAAAGTCCTCGATGGCGAACAGATCGGGCTCGCTCAGCTTGTCGGCCATACGGTCGGCCAGCGCCGCCTTGAGCTTTTCGGGCGCGAACGCCGCCTTCGCGGCGCTCGCCCAGCTGAGTATAAATTCCTGGCTGTCGCCGGTCGCATGTCCCTCCGCCGCAGCGCGCACGCCTTCTTCGGCGAGCGACGTCGCGACATCGTCAAGCGCGCGATCGAAACCCGTAAGTCGAACGATCTCGACCGCCGACATAGGCCGACGAGCGTCGGCCGAGGTGGCAACGCTCAATACTCCGACAACGGCACCGAATAGCACGAGCAGGTGGCTCAGGTAGAGGCGCATCTCAGCTCCGATCTGTCGGTGAAAGCTCACTCCGACTCGACTGTAGATCGCTTGAGCACGGGCCGTAAGGGATCGAGAGAAAAATTGTCGTTGGAAAGCTGCGTTCGATCAATCCGACAGCAGTTTCAGCATCGTCGTGCCTGTTTCGCGGGCTTGCGAACATCGCGCGCACGACGCGGCCGGAATTAAGAGCCAGTCGGCCTGTAAGCCGGGTTCTGTCTGGAGTTGCCTCCGCGACGGTCATTCATCTGGGACGCCGGTTGCCCGGCGCCTCGTGCAACCAACCCGGGTGACGGCCTGGAAACGGGCTCGACGCCGCACGGCTTTCGCCGCGCGCGTCCGGCCACCCCTATTTGGTCTTGCTCCCGGTGGGGTTTACCCTGCCACGACTGTCGCCAGTCGCGCGGTGCGCTCTTACCGCACCCTTTCACCCTTACCGGCGCCTCGCGCTCCGTGCGAAGCGAAGCCGCCTGGCGGTTTGCTTTCTGTGGCACTTTCCCTGGGGTCGCCCCCGGCGGCCGTTAGCCGCCACCGTGCTTCCATGGAGCCCGGACTTTCCTCCAGCCATGGCCGGCCATGCGGCCGACAACAGCCAGCGACCGTCCGGCCGACTGGCCTGCCAGCGTATGCTGTGGCGCGCCGGTTACGTCAAGTCAGGTATCGTCGCCACGGCGAGCGAAAAGCGGGCGTGCCGCGTCCGGCGCCCTCGATCAGCCATTTCGCCGTGGCGCTTTACGCATCAATTGAGCACAGCAACATTGGCCGCACCGAGGTTCGACGAATGCAGATCAGACTGACGACGCCCTGGTGGGCCTGGGGCTGGCCCGGGCTCGGCATCGCGGTTCTCAGCGCTTACGCTCTGCTGGGCGGCAGCGCACTTCTGGCTATCGTGGCCGGCGGCGCGCTCATCGCGACCGTGTTCGCAGCCGTCTATCACGCCGAGGTCGTCGCGCACTACGTCGGCGAACCCTTCGGCACGCTCATCCTGGCCATCGCGGTGACGGTGATCGAGGTAGCGCTGATCGTTTCGATCATGATCGCCGCACCGGAGGCCAAATCGGGGCTCGCCCGCGACACGGTATTCGCCGCCGTGATGATCGTCTGCAACGGTATCGTCGGCCTCAGCCTGCTGTCGGGCGGCGTTCGCCACCGTGTGCAAGGCTTCCAACTCGAGGGTGCCAGCGCCGCACTCGCTGTTCTGGCGGCGCTGACATCGCTGACGATGATCCTGCCGAACTACACCATCAGCGCGCCGGGTCCGATGCTGTCCAGCGTGCAGTTGGCCTTTGCGGGTTTCGTCTCGCTGGCACTCTATGGATCTTACGTTTTCGTCCAGACCGTCCGTCATCGCGACTATTTTCTTCCCGTCGAGGTCGATGCGATCGGCCGCGCTGCACCGCCGCTCTCCAGCCGGACATCCGCAGTCAGCCTTCTGCTGCTCATCGTCGCTCTCGCCGTGGTGGTTGGCCTCGCGAAAGCGCTGACACCTTCGGTGGAATCGGCACTCGCCGCAGTCAATGCGCCGGACGGTACCGCGGGCATCGCCATCGCGCTGCTGGTGCTGATGCCCGAAGGTCTTGCGGCACTAAGGGCGGCAAAGGCGAACCGGCTGCAGACGAGCCTCAACCTGTCGCTCGGCTCGGCGCTGGCCAGCATCGGGCTGACCATCCCGACCGTTGCCGTCGTTTCAATCGCCTTCGGCTATCCGCTGCAGCTCGGGCTGGCGCCCAAGGAGCAAGTACTGCTGGCGCTGACGCTGGTACTCGGCATCATCACGCTCGGCACCGGTCGCACCACGGTGTTGCAGGGCATCGTCCACCTCGTCGTCTTCGCGACGTTCCTGTTCTTCGCCATGGTGCCATAAACGCGCACTCCTGCGCGCCGCGGGATCGCGCGTCGAGCTTAACCGTTCTCAAAGCAATCGGCCGAACGCTTCGTTCATGCGGTTGTGCCAGTGTGGGGTTGCTATGCGACCGGAATGGTCCGGTTGCGCCATCGTCTTCGGTGCAGGGGAGGCTGCCATGGTCGAGTTCGTGCGTTCCATCACCATTCTTGCCATGGGCTCCGTCGTCGTCTCGGCGGGCGTGTTCGTCGTCGTCTACGGTTGATTAATTCAACCAGTCCGGCCGCTGACGTTTCTCAGCCGCCGTCGACGGATCGCCTTGCGATCGCCGCCGAGACCGGCCACCTATAGGACCTTGCCAACAAAGGTCCCCGCCGTTGCCATTCTCGAGCATCACCAACTCCGCCGCGGACGCACTCCGCAACGCCGGAAGCTACGTTTCCGACCTGATGACGCCCACGGTCCGCCTCGGCGTCACCGGGCTTTCGCGCGCCGGCAAGACGGTGTTCATCACCTCGCTGGTGCGCAACCTGATCGTCGGCGGTCGCTTGCCATTTTTCCGCGCCCACGCCTCAGGGCGCATTCTGCGAGCCTACCTGGAGCCGCAGCCCGACGACGCCGTGCCGCGTTTCGACTACGAGCGGCATCTGGCGACAATCTCGGCCGATCCCCCGGACTGGCCGAACAGCACGCGGCGCATTTCGGAATTGCGCGTCACCATCGAATACGAGCCCGATGGCGCGTTGATGCGCTACCTGGGCCCGGCGAAACTGCACCTCGATATCGTCGACTATCCCGGCGAGTGGCTGACCGACCTCGCCCTGCTCGACAAATCGTACGCCGCGTGGGCGGACGAAACCGTCGCCATCCTCGGGTCGCGGCCGAAATCTCCGGCGGTGACGGCATTCCTCGACTTCGTGGCGCGCCTCGACGCAGCGGCAAGCTCGGCGGACGCGGATGGCGAACAACTGGCGCTCGAGGGCGCGGCGCTGTTCACAGCCGCGCTCGGTGAAGCACGACGGCTCGACGGCGGCATCGCGACCCTTTCGCCGGGGCGGTTTTTGATGCCGGGCGATCTCGAAGGCTCGCCGCTGTTGACGTTCTTCCCGTTGCCGGGACGCGGCGTGACGGCGGGCAACGGCGGTCCCCAAGGTGCGGCCGCGCCGCACATGACAGCGCTGCTGGCGCGCCGCTACGACAGCTATCGCGCCCATGTCGTCAAACCGTTCTTCAAGGATCACTTCAGCCGCATCGACCGCCAGATCGTACTGGTCGACGTGCTCGGCGCACTGCATACCGGCGCTCGCGCCGTCGCCGACCTGGAGCGCGCCATCGGCGGGGTGCTGGCCGCGTTCCGGCCGGGCAGCAATTCCTGGCTGTCGTCGCTGCTGTCGCAACGGGTCGATCATGTGCTGATTGCGGCGACCAAGGCCGACCATCTGCACCACACCAGCCATGACCGGCTGGAAGCCGTGCTGCGATTGGTGACCGACCGCGCGATCAACCGCGCCGAGGCCTCCGGCGCGTCGGTGCGCGTCATGGCGCTGGC
>JBKBNR010000058.1:0-11284 GCA_046295315.1 Hyphomicrobiaceae bacterium | reverse complement strand
ACTGCACGAACCATCCGATCATGGTCTTCCACTGCGCCCCGACCATGTCGACGATATCCGGCGGCAGGTCGCGGTCGCGCGCGCGCTGCTTGACCTTGTCGATCACCTGCTGGATGCGCCACGGCACATGGGCGCCCTCGGGCGTGTTGCGCTTCAGTTGCCAGGCCCGGTCGACGTAGCCGAAGCGCTCGGCGATGAGGTCGACGAGGATGGCGTCGATACGATCGATCTCGGCCCGCACGTCGCTCATCTGCTGGCATTCGTGCGCCAGCTTGGTCGCCTTCGGCTGATCCGTCATCCCGCTCCCCCGATTGCTCCACGTCGGCGCAGTGCGCAACCGATCAGCCGACCCACCAGCGTTCCGCCGGCACGAACCGTCCCGCCGCATCCTCGATCACTTTGGCGGCACGGAAGAGCGTGCCTTCGTCGAAGGGCTTGCCGATCAATTGCAGCCCGAGCGGCGTACCTTCGTAGGAAACCCCGGCCGGAACCGAGATGCCGGGCAACCCCGCCATATTGACGGTGACGGTGAAGATGTCCTCGAGGTACATGGCCAGCGGATCGCCGGACTTCTCGCCGAACGCGAAAGCCGGATTTGGCGTCGTCGGCGTCAGCACCACGTCGCAGGCGTGGAAGGCGGCGTCGAAATCCTGCTTGATGAGCGTTCGCACCCTCTGCGCCTTGAGGTAATAGGCGTCGTAGTATCCGGCCGAGAGCACATAGGTGCCGATCAGCACGCGGCGCTTGACCTCCTTGCCGAAGCCGGCAGCGCGCGTCTGCTCGTAGGTGTCGATGAGGTCGCGGCCCGTCACGCGCAGGCCGTAGCGCACGCCATCGTAGCGCGCGAGGTTGGAGGACGCCTCCGCCGGGGCGACGATGTAATACGCCGGCAGCGCATACTTGGTGTGCGGCAAGCTGATCTCGTGAATGGACGCGCCGGCGGCTTTCAGCCACGCGATGCCGTCCTCCCAGAGCTGGCTGATCTCGGCGCTCATGCCGTCGACGCGGTATTCCTTCGGGACGCCGACCTTGAGACCCTTCACGCTGCCTTTCATCAGCGCGACGTAGTCGGGAACGGCCATGTCGACAGACGTGGTGTCCTTGGGATCGTGGCTCGCCATGACGCCCAGCATGATGGCGCAGTCCTCGACCGTCTTGGCAATCGGTCCGGCCTGATCGAGCGACGATGCGAACGCCACGATGCCCCAGCGCGAACAGCGCCCGTAGGTCGGCTTGATGCCGACGGTGCCGGTCAACGCCGCCGGCTGGCGGATCGATCCGCCGGTATCGGTGGCGGTGGCGGCGAGGCAGAGATCGGCCGCGACGGCGGCGGACGAACCGCCCGACGAACCACCCGGAACGAGCTTCGCGTCCGAGCCCTTGCGCCGCCACGGCGAGACGACCGGGCCGAAGGCGCTGGTCTCGTTCGACGAGCCCATGGCGAACTCGTCGTTGTTGAGCTTGCCGAGCATCACCGCACCCGCATCCCAAAGGTTCTGCGTCACGGTCGATTCGTAGGTCGGGGTGAAACCATCGAGTATTTTAGAGCATGCAGTGGTGCGCACACCTTTCGTGCAGAACAGATCCTTGATGCCGAGCGGCAGACCCTCGAGCGCGCGGGCCTCGCCCCTTGCAATCCGCGTGTCCGCCGCGGCCGCCTGCTCCAGCGCCATCTCGGGTGTCGTCAGAACGTAAGCGTTGAGCGCGCCGTTGGCCTTCTCGATCGCGGCGACGTGCGCCGCCGTCAGTTCCTTCGCCGTGAAGTCCTTGGCGACGAGCCCGGCGCGAGCCTCGGCGAGCGTCATTTTCGTGAGGTCGGTCATCGACAATTCCCGTTGCGGCTAGGCAAGGCCCAGCCGGATCATTCCCCAGCCCATCAATACCAACGCCGCAGCCAGCCAGAACACCGAGCGCGCAATGGCGAAAACGACCAATGGCGGCCGGTTTTGCGCCACACCACCCGAGGCGCCGTCGCGTTGCCCCCTCGACCACGCCGCCGCAACGACCGCCACCAGCCTCTTGGAGTGCAGCGCCAGCAGCAGCACTCCGATTACGAGCGCCAGCGCGCCGAGCAGGGCGTTCATCGCTGGCTACTCCACGACCTTCGGGACAACGAAGAAGTGGTCCTCGGTCAGCGGCGCATTGGCGACGATGTCAGCGGCCTTCTCGCCATCGTCGACGACATCGGCACGCTTCTTCATGTCCTGCGCTACGACGCGCGTCATCGGTTCGACGGCGCTGGTGTCGACCTGCTTCAACTGCTCGACCCAGTCGAGGATGCCGGAGATCTCGCTCTCCAGCGCCTTCGCCTCGGCATCGGTAATTTTCAGCCGCGCGAGGCGCGCCACGCGCCGGACTGTCCCCTCATCGACGTGCATGTGCCCTCAGAAAATTTACCTGACCAAGTGTGGCTGATTTGCTCCGGCGTTGTCTTAGCGGCGTTGCAAAAGGTACGCAACCGCTGACGCCCCGCCCGACTTCACCATTGCGTACCGGCGCCACAACGTCCAGACTGCGCAACCGTGGTTCGCTTGGAGGTGCCGACATGCTCAGATCGACGCTCGGGCCATTGGGTTTGGGGCTCACACTGCTTGGAGGCGCGGTCCTCGGTGTCGTGGTCACCGAGCCATCAGCGCTGGCGCAGAGCGGCCCGCCGATCGGCGGCACCTATTCGTCGCACGGCACCAATCCGAACGGCTCGACCTACACCGGAACGGTGGTCATCCGTCCCGACGGCGGCCGCTACTATTTCAGCTGGCTGATCGCCAACGGCGACACATTCAAAGGGACCGGCACGCGCGACGGCGATACGGTCGTGGTCGCGTGGGGCTCGAAGTACCCGGTAATCTATCAGGTCGGCGCAGACGGCATCCTCCACGGCAAGTGGGCGAACGGCAAGGCCAGCGAGACGCTGGTTCCGCAGAAGTAGCGCGGCGCCGCGTCAGAACGCGACGTGCTCGCCGACCTTGCGGACGATCACGTCGCGCCCGCCCATTTCGCGGCAGAAGGCGTCCGCCGTTTGATCGACCAGCGGGAAGCTGCCGTAGTGACAGGGAATTACCGCCTTGAACGCGAAGAAGTTGCGGCAGGCATAGGCCGCCGTCCGTGCACCCATTGTGAAGCGATCGCCGATCGGCACGATGCCGATATCGGGCTTCCACAGCGTATTGATGAGTGCCATGTCGGAGAACACGTCGGTGTCGCCCATGTGCAGCAGTGTCGGGCCCTGCTTGGGCGTCAGCACGACGCCGTTGGCGCTGCCGAGCGGGAAACCGACATCCAGCTCGACGAGCCCAGCCGAATGATCGGCCCGCACCAGGGTGACCTTGAAATCACCCTGATCGGTCGTGCCGCCGGTATTCATCGGGTCGAAGGTGGCGACGCCCTGCCTGGCGAGCCACATGCACAGGTCGTAGTTGGTGACGACCTTGGCGCCCGTCTGCTTGGCGATGGCCACGGTATCGCCGACGTGATCGCCGTGGCCGTGCGTGACCACGATGTGCGTGACGCCCGAGATGGCCTTGTTCCAGTCGATGCCGGCGGCGGCGAAAGCCGGGTTGCCGTTCAGCAACGGATCGATGAGAACGATACTCGAGCCGGTCTCGACACGGAACGCGGAATGTCCAAGCCAGGATATCTTCATGTGTATCGCCTGCGTTTTTAAGGTATCCGTCGGAGAAGCCGCCGTCGGCGCGGGCGCAGTATAGGCACTCGATCTGACGGGGCAACCCACGGCGGCCCGTCGCCACTACGGGCCATCGGATCGTCAATCGGGAGCGACACGTGAGCGACGACGCGACAGGTGACGTAGCGCCCGCGGATCAAGCGCTCGGCGAACAGCGCCCGGCGGCACGGTCGGCGTCGGCATCGCCGGAGGAATTCGTCCAACGCGTCGGACCGCGCGGACGTCTGCTCGGCCTCGACGTCGGCTCGAAAACCATCGGCCTGGCGCTGTCGGACGTACTGCGTATGATCGCCAGCCCGGCCCACACCATCCGCCGCACCAAGTTCCGCGACGATGCCCGCGCGTTGCTCGATTTCGCCGCGCGCCAGCAGGTGGCGGGCCTTGTCATCGGCCTGCCGCTCGACATGATCGGGACATCGGGCCCGCGCGTGCAGGCGACGAAGGCTTTCGCGCGCAACCTCGCGCACCTGACGACGCTGCCCATGCTGCTGTGGGACGAGCGGCTTTCGACAGCGGCCGCGGAACGCGTGCTGCTGGAAGCCGATGCGAGCCGCAGACGCCGCGCGGAAGTGATCGACAAACTCGCCGCAACCATCATTCTGCAGGGCGCTCTGGATCGTTTGCGGACGATCGTCTGAGTGTCGGCGCCAGCGGCGATAGGCGACGTCGTGCCTCCCTCTTCATGCCGACCTTCAACCCCGTCGCGACGTCGGCCGCGCCGTCCCACCCATGCCGCATTGAGCGCCTAGTGTTGCGTCCCTAACGCTCGGTCCCCGGTTGCTGAAGCGTGGCCTGCCAAGCGTTAGTGACAAAAGCAACACTAGAATCATCGAGTTGCTAGTGTTCCTTATGTCTCCGACACTTGGTTGGTCGGTCGCGTGCATCAACGGGAACCAAGTGTCAGAGACGGAACACTAGACCTTGCGATGGATGGGTGCTGCGGCCCGGACGTACCGGATCGCTGATCCGGGCCGGGCCCGACGCCTGCCAGCACGCGGAGGCGGCATGTCGTTGGAAACTCTGTCTGCCGGGCGGTCCAAGCGCCCGTCGGGGAGCACGGCCCGGACACCGGCGCCGACGCTGCCGGCCGAGGTCAAACGGCAGATCCTGCGCTTCGCCGCTGCCGCCCGCCCCAACATCCGCAAGGTCGTGCGCACGCAACCGCGGACCGCCGAACTCGTCCAAGTTTTCCCCGGGCTGCTCTACGCGCTGGCCATGGAGCTTTGTCCGGCCGACCAGCGCCAACTGGCGCTGCAGCGGATTGCCGAGGGTGCGCCGCTGCGCTCTGCCGCCGCCGCCGCCGGTGTTCCCATGTGGCTGCGCCGGCTGCCGCCGGAGGCGTTCGCCAACGATCTCGATGGCCTTCCGGCGGCCGAGAGCTTCGCCCGCAGGATCGCCACGCGATTGCCCGTGCGCGCCGCGGATGCCTCCGACTGGCTCGAGACGGTGCGCCTCGCCGCTCGCGCCGCCGACGACGAATTCGCGCTGTGGGTGGCGCGCCACCGCATCGACGGCTATCGCGCCGACCGCGGCGAGCGACTGACGATCCTTGCCGCCTACGCCTGGCATTCGGTCAACACATGGGCGCCGGCGAGCGCTCTCGTCGGGAGCCGATGGCGGCCGGAAATGTCGCCCGAAACCGCCATCTGCGCCGCCAAGAGCTGGTTCAACCGTGTGCAGTTGTGCATCGTGCTGGACGACGCCGAAGTCGCTCTCGATCCGTGGCTGCAGGCGGGCGAGATCGACGGCTACGACTTCCGACCGCTGGTGGCCGCCACCGACCTGCTCGAGGAAGCGCGCGCCATGAACAACTGCGCCGACCAGTACGGCGCGGCACTCGTCGAAAGCCGCTGCCGCCTGTTCTCCGTGCGTTGCCGGGGCGCGCACGAGGCGACGCTCGAGATCGCACCGCACAACCGCGAGACGGGAGTGCTCTCGATCGCGCAACTGAAGGGACGCAACAATGCTCCGGCGACGGACGCGGTCTGGCGCGCGGCGCTGCGCTGGCTGGCGATGCAGCCGCGCCTGTTGCAGTCGCCCGCCCGAACCCGCCGCGCAACCGCCCATGCGACAGCCGTGTGGCAACGTCTCATGGGGCCCTACCGCGCCGACCGTGGCGGCGCCCCGTGGTTACCGGCCGAGGCGACCGAGGATTGCATTCGCCGGCTCGAAGCCGGGCTGCATCTGCTGGCGCGCGATGCCGGCATCCGGTCCTGGCTGTTCGTTTGAGCCGCCCGGCGAGGCAGCGCGGCCGGCGCGCGCTCGATCGGTCGTATGCCACTTGCGCTGGCCCGGTTGCGGACCCTAACTGAGCTTCGTCATCGCTCGCCCGCTAGCTCTGGCCGCCGAGCGCAATCCACCGATGGGTCAGGCCCGAGACGCACCGATATGACAAATCTCGACATCGCAGCCTTTGCCTGGTTCTGCGTAACTTTGGGGCTATTCGAGTTGTCGATGCGCTCGAAGCGATTCTCCGCCGACAGCCTGACTGCCGCCGTGCAGGCGCAGCGCCGCCGCTGGGTCGAGGCCATGCTGACGCGCGATCAGCGCCAGTTCGATGCCCTGCTGATGTCCAACCTGACGCAGAGCCATGCTTTTTTCGCCTCGACCAGCGTACTCGGCATCGGTGGTTTGGCCGCGATCATGGGCGCGGGAGACGCCGGCCGCGAGATCATCCAGAAGTTGCCCTACGTCGCGCCGTCCACGGCGATGGCGTGGGAGTTGAAGCTCATCTTCATGATGAGCATTCTCGTGTACGCCTTCTTCAAGTTCGCCTGGGCCTTTCGCCTGTCCCACTACACGGTGATGGTGTTCGGAGCCCTGCCAGCGGCCGATGCACCCGACAACGAGAAGCGACAACTCTACGCCGATACCCTGTCGCGGCTGCTCGGCCTCGTCGGCGAGCACGCCAACGCCGGACTTCGTTCGTTCTACCTCGCACTTGCAGCGATCGCCTGGTTCTTCCATCCGGTCCTGTTCATGGCGGCCAGCGCCGGCGTCATACTCGTTTTGCTGCGTCGCGAGCATTTCTCCCGGGCGGCGCAGCTCATGCGATCCATCCGGACCTGAGATCAGCGAAGGTCCAGCGATTCGCGCGGCTGCGCGGTGCGTTTCCGAACACTGATCATGGGAATGTTTTTTCGTCGCGATCTCTCCCGCGCCTCTAACTCTGTATAAAGGACCAAGAAGTTAGGGATCTTTTTTTATTCGTATTTGTTCTGAGCGTCCTGGTTGTCAGCGCGCCCCCTTGCCACACCCGTAGAATTTGAAATACTGTATTTCCGATGGCGGGAAGATGGTTCGCTGCACCGCACACGCGCGATCCACTCCGGTCCGGTCGAACTGCGTAGAACCAACAATCAACAACAGTCCTTCGCGGCAGTCACCCGAGTCGCGGCGATCCGCAACCCGGCAACCCGCCGATCGAACTCCAGAGGATCAACCGGATATGACAAAGGACAGCAGGCCGATCGGCCCCTCGTCAGCGCTACATCTGTTGCACCGCGCCGGGCAGATCGCGGACGAGTTGTTCGCCCTGAAGACCGGCGGCAGCGACCTGACGCCGCGTCAGTTCGAGGTGCTGCGCGCCATTTCATTGACCAACGAGCCGAGCCAGACCCTGCTCGTCGAGATGACCGGCATCGATCGTTCGACGCTTGCCGATATCGTCCGGCGTCTCGTCGATCGTGGGCTGGTGAACCGCAAACGCACCCGTCACGACGCCCGGATGTATGCCCTGCGCCTCAGCGAAAAAGGCGAGACGGCGATCGCCGCGGCTATGCCGGCCGTCGAGCAGACCGACGAAGCGCTGCTCAGCCCGCTCGATAAAACGGACCGCGAGGCCTTCATCAAGGGGCTCGAGCGGGTGGTCGAGGAGTTCTCCGGCAAGCAGCCGGAAGCGCCTCATGTCTGAAGCTGCATTCGAACGGCCGCGCCGGCCCGCACCACCTGAGGTGACAGGCCCTGCGCGGTTAGTTTTTCATGCCCCGTTGCAAGCCCAGGCGATTGGGCCTATGACGCGGCTTTGATGAAAGCCTCAGCACAAAAAAACGTACCGTTCACCCATCGGCATCTGCTCTCTTCGGAGCAGTTGTCGGCACCGGACATCGACTATCTGCTCGACATCGCGGACAAGGCGGCCGACGCCAGCCGCAGCGGCATCCGCAAGCGCGATCTGCTCTCCGGGCGAACCCTCATCAATCTCTTCTTCGAAGCCTCGACGCGCACGCAGGCGTCGTTCGAGATGGCAGCCAAGCGGCTCGGCGCCGACGTGCTGAACATGTCGGTCTCGACGTCGTCGGTGCAGAAGGGCGAGACGCTGGTCGACACGGCGGTGACACTCAACGCCATGCGGCCCGACATCATCGTCGTCCGGCATCATGCGGCGGGCGCCGTGGCGCTGCTGTCGCAGAAGGTCGACTGCTCGGTCGTCAATGCCGGCGACGGCGCCCACCAGCACCCGACGCAGGCGCTGCTCGACGCCCTCACCATCCGCCGCAACAAGGGCGTCATCGGTGGCCTCACCATCGCCATCTGCGGCGACGTCCTGCACAGCCGGGTCGCCAGATCCAACATCACCCTGCTCAACACGCTCGGTGCCAACGTGCGCATCGTAGCGCCGTCGACCCTGCTGCCGGCCGCCGCCGAGCGGCTTGGTGCGGAGGTCTACACCGACATGCGGGCCGGCCTGGCCGACGCCGACGTGGTGATGATGCTGCGGCTGCAGAGCGAGCGGATGGAAGGCTCGTTCGTGCCGTCGCCGCGCGAGTATTTCCACTTCTTCGGGCTCGATCAGGAAAAGCTGCAGTTCGCCAAACCCGACGCTCTCATCATGCACCCCGGCCCGATGAACCGGGGCGTCGAGATCGCGTCGACCGTCGCCGATCACTCGCGCAGCGTCATTCGCGAGCAGGTCGAGATGGGCGTTGCGGTGCGAATGGCGGTGCTCGAGGCGCTGGCGGGCAATCTGCCGGGCGCGCGAGCCTGATCGGTCGAGAAGCCCTTCGCTTCGAGACCGTGAATCAGTCTCGCACAAGACCGCGAGCCTGATCGGTCGAGAAGCCCTTCGCTTCGAGACCGCTCATCAGTCTCGCCAAATAATCACGAGGAGCCGATGGCCGCAAAAGACAAGAGGCAGCCGACGACAGCCGCGGCGGAGCGTGCGGCGGGCGACGGCGCATCGACGCGGACGGCCTTCATCAACGCCCGCCTCGTCGACCCGGGATCAGGACGGGACGAAGCCGGCGGACTGCTGGTCGAAGGAGCCGTTATCGCCGATCTCGGCGCGCACTTGCGGCGCAACGCACCGGCCGGCGCGACAGTCGTCGATTGCCGGGGCTGCATTCTTGCCCCCGGGCTCATCGATGCGCAGGTGTTCATCGGCGAGCCGGGCGGGGAGCATCGCGAAACACTCAAGACCGCGTCGAGCGCCGCCGCCGCCGGTGGCGTGACGACCATCGTGGTCATGCCCGACACCAAACCCGTCATCGACCAGGTGGCGCTGGTCGACTTCATCCAGCGCCGCGCCCGCGACAACGCCGCGGTACACGTCGCGACGATGGCCGCCATGACCAAGGGCCTCGCCGGCGAGGAGATGGCTGAGATCGGCCTGTTGAAGCGCGCTGGCGCCATCGCCTTCTCGAACGGCAAGGAGAGCATCGCCAACACCCGCGTCATGCGCAACGTGCTCAACTACGCCAAGGATTTCGACGCCCTCATCGTGCATCACGTCGAGGACCCCTACCTGTCGCGCAACGCCGCCATGAACTCCGGCGAGACGGCGACGCGGCTCGGGCTTTCGGGCGTCAACAAGGTTGCGGAAACGCTGGTGCTCGAACGCGACATCCGCCTCGTCGAATTGACCCGCTCGCGTTATCACGCCGCCGTGCTCACCTGCCCGGAAAGTCTCGACGTGGTGCGCAAGGCGAAAGCACGCGGCCTCGCCGTAACCTGCGGCACCTCGATCAATCATCTGACGCTGAACGAAGGCGACATCGGCGCCTACCGCACGTTCTTCAAAATGCGCCCGCCGCTGCGCTCGGAAGATGACCGCCGCGCGCTCGTCGCAGCGCTCGCCAACGGCGACATCGACGTCGTGGTGTCGAGCCACGATCCGCAGGACGCCGACGTGAAACGCCGCCCGTTCGCGGAAGCCGCCGACGGCGCCGTCGGTCTCGAAACGCTGCTCGCCGCCGGACTGCGGCTGGTGCATTCCGGCGACGTGACGCTGATGCAGCTACTGGCGGCGATGACCATCAACCCGGCGCGACTGTTCGCCCTGCCGGGGGGGCACCTGACGAAAGGCGCGCCCGCCGATCTCGTGCTGTTCGACGCGCAGGAGCCGTGGGTGGTCAACAAGGACCTGCTGCGCTCGCGGTCCAAGAACACGCCGTTCGACGAAGCACGCATGACGGGCCGCGTGCTGCGTACGGTCGTTGCCGGAAAGACCGCCTACGAGTACGCTGGCGTTGCACGGACATAGCCGTTTCCGCCATGCCCGCCATGCCCGCCATGTCCGGCATGTCCGAAATGCCCGACGGCACCCGACGCCTCGACGACATCCGACGCCTTTGCGAGGGACCGCGCCCGATGGATCTTCTGACGAGCCCCTGGTTGCTGGCCGCGATCGCGTTCGGCTATCTGCTCGGCTCGATCCCCTTCGGCCTCCTGCTGACACGCGCCGCCGGACTTGGCGACGTGCGCAAGATCGGCTCCGGCAACATCGGTGCAACGAATGTGCTGCGCACCGGCAACAAAGGCCTCGCGGCCGCGACGCTGATGCTCGATGCGCTGAAGGGTACGGCCGCCGTTCTCGCCGGACACTGGATCGGCGCGCAGGGCGGCGTCGCCATCCTTGCATCGCTTCTCGCCGGGCTTGCCGCGTTCCTCGGCCATGTCTTTCCGGTCTGGCTGGGGTTCAAGGGCGGCAAGGGTGTCGCCACCTACATCGGCGTGCTGCTCGGCACAGCCTGGAAACTGGCAGTGGTTTTCTGCGGCATCTGGCTGCTGGTCGCGGCCGTGACGCGATATTCGTCGCTATCGGCACTCGTCGCGGCCATCGCGGTTCCCTTGGCGGCCTATGCGCTCGACAGCCCCGCCGTGGCGCTGCTCAGCGCCGTCCTCAGCGCGCTGCTGTTGTGGAAGCACGAAGCCAACATCAAACGGCTGATCGCCGGCAGCGAACCGAGGATAGGATCTGCCAGAAAGACATGAGGCCGAGCAGGGTCTTCTCCGAGGATCGCAACGTCACGTCGTGGACATCCCGAAGAGGCAGGAAAGGTGCTCGCCCGTGAACCTGTTCGCCGCCGCGCCGCTGCCCGTCGCCCCGCTCGATAACGCCCAGCGCCTGGCCTGTCTCAGGCTGATCCGGTCGGACAACGTCGGGCCGGTCGCGTTCCGCGAACTCATCAATCTGTACGGCGGCGCTGAAGCCGCGCTCGCGGCGCTGCCCGAGCTTGCCCGGCGCGGCGGCGGCAGCCGGCAGCCGCGCGTCACCTCGCGTCAGGACGGCGAGCGAGAATTGGAGCGTGCGGGACGCGCCGGGGCGGTGCCGGGGGTGACCATAGAGCCGGGCGACCCCCGCGCGCGCGCCCGCCTGGA